>NZ_JAEFCE010000039.1:0-49726 GCF_016406055.1 Vibrio sp. IB15 | reverse complement strand
AAAGGATCAGATCGCAGGACTTGGAAAAGGTTCAATGGATTTAGGCAACAACGCCACGTCGGATTATAAAAGATCATGATCTTCCAAAATGATAGTGGTTTCGTCAGGTGGAAAACCAAGATCAATAAACCTGAGATGATCCCGAATGGTGCTAGAAAAGCCGTTGCCTTTAATACACCATTATTCGCTGGATCCCCATCAATCACCTTTCTCTTGAGATAGATCGAGATCATCACTGCACCCGCTGACATACCCGCCAAAAACAGATAGATAGCAATGATCCAGTCCCAAACCACGGTACCTGATTGAAACGCTGTATCCCATGCACTCATAATCAAATCTCCCCTTTTTGGTGTGGCACTTTATAGAGTTTTGGCTGAGTACCTAGATAAGCCTTATCTCTGTAAACCACTTCAGATTTAAGTACCTGGTTTATCTCGCTCTTAGGGTCATTTAAGTCGCCAAATATCAGCGCATTGGTAGGGCAAGATTCAACACAAGCAGGTAATTTACCTTGTGCAAGATTGGTATCGCGGCAGAAATTACATTTGTCGGCCGACTTATTCTCAGGATGGAAGAAGCGCACTTGATATGGACAAGCTAGCAGGCAATAACCACAGCCGACACACTTCTCTTTATGTACATCAACAATTCCTGTCTTCTCATCTTTATAGGCGGCGCCTGTTGGGCAAACCATTACACAAGGTGCATTATCACAATGTTGACAAGAGTTACGAGTGAAACGGTAATCAACATTTGGATATTCACCTTGAGGTTCGCTCTTTATGATTTCTAAGCGCGATACGCCTTCAGGCACTTTGTTTACTTCACGACACGCCTCAGTACAAGCAGTACAGCCAATACAAGCGGTTTCGTCATGAACCATTCCGTAACGCTTGGTGCCATCTTCCTGAACATTAGCTAGCGTTTTGCGGCTTGTAACCGCTGCAGTACCTGCAACACCAGTTGTGAAAATAACGGAACCCGCGCCAGCTAAAAAGTTTCTTCTTGAGCAGCTCATAGATTACTCCCCTTCTTTCTTCTGGTTGAAGTCTGAATGGCAATCCACACACAGCTTGATGGTTTGCTTTTTATCTAAGCCAAGCACCTTCGCTTCACTCGCATGCACATCGTGACAGTTTGAACACGTTAAGTTTTGTGCGTGTACGTCATGAGTCCAACTGGCTTCGCGCAGATCATCAGGCTTATGACAATCTATACATTGGCTGTTGGCATCTAAGATTAAGCTAGGATCGAGGAAAACCTTTTCGGTTCCGGGTTGTGATTGAGCCGCGCGATACTTCACCACCTCAGGTGCACCATCACGGTGATCGGGGCCAATAGAACTATGACAATCTGTGCAATTCACTTCACGGCCAAGCAAAGCGTGCGCACTCTCACCATGTGAACCAAATACCGTTTCTTTAGAATCTTTATGGCATTGGACACACTTGTAATCTTTGTCACGTATTAATTCGACATCATGTCTTGTTGACTCTCCTACTGGCGTAACAGCAGGCTCTGCAACAGCATGAATGGAATAACCATAGAGGCAGAATGCTAGAAGGGATTTAAGCATTATGACTATGGCCAATTTAATATTGCCCATTTTATCCTTTCCTTATACCGGCATTATTTAACTCTCAACTAAATAATATTCCGGTTAAACAAAAGTACCCTTAAACGATATTATTACCGCTTAAATGATGTCAATTCTTATTTTGGATAAGCCACAACGCTTTCTATATTTAGAATATACCCCTAATTAGGTAAAGCGAAATATACAAAGGGTAATATGTGAACACAATAACCCTATTTATAGTAAAGGCATGTCGGGTGATTCTTTGTTATATATGATAATAATTCTCAATAAGACCCGTCTAACTTGATGGTCACATATCCCTTTAGGGTTATATAAACTTCAACGTGATTGAAGTCACTGTCATTAATTGATCTAAAACAAGCAAACATCCGACACGTAACAAAATGTGTTTATTTATGAATTAATATAAACAGCAATTCTCCAGTTCTTAATTTGAATAGCAAACTCACAACGCTTGGTATAAAAATCAGTATATTGGAGATATCACTGTGAAAAAGCATTGGATACGTAATTCCGTCACAGCATTATTAATGGTTAGCGCATCACTAGTAAGCGTGACCAGCTTTGCTGCGTCTGAACAAAAAGAAATTGGTGATCCTCGTAACGACCAGTTCGAGCAAAACCACCCAGATCAATACCATTCATGGAGACAAACGTCAGAGAGCGAAGCCATTGAAGACGCACTAAAAGAAGATCCAAACATGGTTATTCTATGGGCGGGCTACGGTTTCGCGAAAGACTACAACAAAGCCCGCGGCCACTTTTATGCAGTTGATGATGTAAGACAAACCCTGCGTACTGGTGGACCAACCGACGAAAACTCAGGCCCAATGCCAATGGCGTGTTGGAGCTGTAAAAGCCCAGACGTAGCACGCGTTATTGAAGAGCGTGATGAAGACGGCTACTTTGAAGGTAAATGGGCTCGCCTTGGCAGCGAGATAGTCAATCCAATTGGTTGTGCCGACTGTCACGATACTCAAAGTGAAGGCTTTAAAAATGGCGAACCTGCACTAAAGATCACTCGTCCTTATGTTGAACGTGCGTTCGATGCGATTGGGAAGAACTTCGAAGAACAAGGTCGCTTTGATCAGCAAGCCTCTGTGTGTGCTCAGTGTCACGTGGAATACTACTTCACAGGTCCAACAAAAGGTGTGAAATTCCCTTGAGATAAAGGGACGCGTGTTGAACAGATGGAAGAGTACTACGATGAGATTAGTTTTAAAGATTGGACACATAAAGTCTCTAAAGCACCAATGCTAAAGGCTCAGCACCCTGGTTACGAAACTTGGCGTGAAGGTATTCACGGTAAGAACAACGTTGCTTGTGTTGACTGCCACATGCCTAAAGTGACGAAAGAAGACGGTACCGTTTACACCGACCATAAAGTAGGTAACCCGTTTGACCGCTTCGAAGACACCTGTGCGAACTGCCATACTCAATCTAAAGAGACCATGCGTAACATCGTTTCAAGCCGCAAAGCTCAAGTGCTAAACATGAAGCTGACCGCTGAGAAACAAATCGTAGCCGCTCACTTTGAAGCAGGCGCAGCATGGGAAGCAGGCGCAACAGAACAAGAGATGGCACCTATCTTACAAGATATTCGTCATGCGCAATGGCGTTGGGACTGCGCTATCGCATCTCATGGTGTTCACATGCACGCACCTGAAGTAGCCCTAGAGGTTCTTGGAACGGCGGTTGACCGCGCAGCAGACGCGCGAACTAAGATTGTTCGTCTACTTGCGAAGAAAGGCATTACCGATCCAATCGAGATTCCAGATATCTCAACCAAAGAAGCCGCTCAGAAAGCGCTAGGAATGGACATGGATAAGATGAATGCTGAGAAGCAACACTTCTTAGACACGGTGGTTCCTAAGTGGGAAGAGCAAGCTGAAAAGCGTGAAGCTAACTACGAATACTAGTTCCTTCAAATAGACCAAAAAGAGAAAACCAGTCACACTGTAAAGGTGTGGCTGGTTTTTTAGATTTGGGCGCACTCAACCGTCCCAATTTCACATTACCTTTTAGCTAATTCAAGGAACAAAGAATGAAGCACTTACTTTCGCTTTCGGCATTATGCATCGCATTAATAAGTTCAGGACTTCACGCCTCAGAACGAGCAGAAACAGGGTGGGAAATGATTGAGGAAGGTGCGCTTGTGGTTGATGTCAGGACACCAGGAGAGTTCAAGTAAGGTCATCTGGACAATGCGCTTAACTACCCTCTTTCTGAAGTCGCTACGCACTTTGCTAGCAGAGACAAAGCTCAACCTATCGTTTTGTATTGCCGCAGTGGTAACCGCTCAGGACAAGCTTACCAATATTTGAAAGCTCAAGGGTTTACACAGATCCACAACGCTGGCGGCTTAATTGAGATGCAAGAAAGCAAATAATCTAGAAATTAAAGATAGTGCCCGTTTAACGGATCATTTGCTTAGCTTGGTTGATCGAATGGATGATAGAGACACGATCAATGCCTTTCTGGTTAGAATCGAGAATTTGAGTCCAAGCATCGATCGCTTGTTGGTAGCGCATACTGATGAAGTGATCGGTCGCTATCAACATCAATGCCGTACGATCGTTGGGATCAAGTTCCATGGATTGATTTAAGAGCACTTTCACATCATCACTCATCGCCTGTGAACTTAGGTAATACAAGGCGCTCGCTTTAGCTGCATAAAGCCCTGAAGGCGCCTGTGGGTCTAAACGAATCGCATAGTCGTAACAGATAAATGCAGCATCAAACTCCCCTTTCTGCATATAAACACCACCAAGCTTAAACCAAAGGTCTGATTGATTAGGGTCTTGCTCCAGGCTCTGCTGAAGTTCATTTTGGAAATCTGTTGCTGTATAGCTGCTGTCGTCACTTGAAGTAAGTTGAGGGGCTTCTTGTTTCATCTGAGACCAAACCAGAATGCTGGCTAATATCGCCACACATGAAATAAGGAGATTGCCTTTAAGATGACTGGTTTTTCTGTTTGATGCGATCACGATTGCCACTAGAAATAGGCTCATTAGCAGCAAAGCAATCAGTAACCAGATATCCATTCTACTCTCCTTTCATTGACGCTTTACTGTACCTTTTTCTCACTAAAACAATATTGATCGAGGTTTAGCTATTGGCGTTTAAATAAGTCACAGCCAAATTCTAGGTAATAAAAAACCGAGCACAATGGCTCGGCTTTTTGTCTCAACTTCTATTTATAGAAGTGAAAGATTACTCAGTGTCTTGCTCGCTATCAGAAGCGTCTGATGCTCGCTCTTCACTTGATTCAGAAACGACTGCTGCTTCAGCGTTTGCTACTTCAGCTTCGCCTTCAACAACCTCAGCTTCTTCTACTTCGTCGATACGTTGTAGACCTACAACGTTCTCGTCGTCAGAAGTACGAATCAGTGTTACACCTTGAGTGTTACGACCAACTTGGCTCACTTCCGCAACGCGAGTACGTACTAGCGTACCTGCGTCGGTGATCATCATCATTTCGTCGCCTTCTTCAACTTGAACAGCGCCAACAACTGGGCCATTACGTTCAGAGACTTTGATAGAAACCACACCTTGCGTTGCACGGCCTTTCGTTGGGTATTCAGCTAGTTCAGTACGCTTACCGTAACCGTTTTGAGTCACAGTTAGGATATCGCCTTCGTTAGAAGGAACAATCAACGATACTACTTGATCGTCTTCTGGAAGCTTCATACCACGAACACCAGAGGCAGTACGGCCCATTGCACGTACTTTGTCCTCGTTAAAGCGAACAACTTTGCCCGATTTAGAGAACAGCATGATGTCGCTATCACCGTTAGTAATGTCAACGCCAATCAGTGAATCATCGTCACGTAGGTTAACTGCAATTAGGCCGTTAGCACGTACGTTTGCGAACTGATCCAGTGATGTCTTCTTAACAGTACCGTCACCCGTTGCCATGAAGATGAATTTCTCGTTAGAGAACTCAGAAACAGGCAGGATAGCCGTGATACGCTCACCTTCTTCTAGAGGAAGAATGTTAACGATAGGCTTACCACGAGCAGTACGACTTGCTAATGGCAGTTGGTAAACTTTCAGGCGGTATGTCTTACCACGAGTAGAGAAACATAGGATGTTATCGTGAGTATTAGCAACAAGCAGACGCTCAATGTAATCCTCATCTTTCATCTTAGTTGCACTCTTACCTTTACCACCACGACGCTGAGCTTCGTAGTCGCTTAGGATTTGGTACTTAACGTAACCTGCGTTAGAAAGCGTTACTACAACGTCTTCTTGAGCAATCAGCTCTTCCATGTCGATGTCATGAACTGCCGCTGTGATTTCTGTACGACGCTCGTCGCCATAGATTTCACGTACCGCTTCAAGTTCTTCACGGATAACTTCCATCAAACGCTCAGTGCTTGCAAGAATGTGCATTAGCTCAGCGATTTCTTCTAGAAGTGCTTTGTACTCGTCTAGAATCTTCTCGTGCTCAAGGCCAGTTAGGCGGTGAAGACGAAGTTCTAGAATTGCTTGTGCTTGTGTTTCCGTTAGGAAGTATTGACCATCGCGGATGCCGTATTGGTCTTCCAACCAATCAGGACGAGCTGCGTCAGTACCTGCACGCTCAAGCATTGAAGCAACGTTACCAAGATCCCAGCCACGAGCAACTAAGCCAGCTTTTGCGTCAGCTGGTGTTGGAGCGTTACGGATAAGTTCAATGATTTCGTCAATGTTAGCCAATGCTAGAGACAGAGCTTCAAGAATGTGTGCACGGTCGCGCGCTTTCTTCAGTTCGAAGATAGTACGACGTGTCACCACTTCACGACGGTGGTCAACGAAGCACTTAAGCATGTCTTTTAGGTTAAACAACTGTGGTTGGCCATTGTTTAGAGCAACCATGTTGATACCGAAAGTCGTTTGCAGCTGAGTTTGTGCGTATAGGTTGTTCAGAACAACTTCACCCACAGCGTCACGCTTACATTCAATAACAATACGCATACCATCTTTATCAGATTCGTCACGTAAAGCACTGATGCCTTCTACTTTCTTATCTTTAACCAGTTCAGCAATTTTCTCGATCAAACGAGCTTTGTTTACTTGGTAAGGGATCTCAGTAACGATAATGGTTTCTTTACCATTCTTGTCAGCTTCGATATCCGCTTTTGAACGCATGTAAACCTTACCGCGGCCAGTCTTGTATGCATCTACGATGCCTTTACGACCACTGATAAGTGCTGCTGTCGGGAAGTCAGGACCAGGAATGTAGTCCATTAGCTCATCAATAGTGATCTCTTCATTATTGATAAGTGCTAAACAGCCATCAACAACTTCACCTAAGTTATGAGGTGGGATGTTGGTAGCCATACCTACTGCGATACCAGAAGCACCGTTCACCAATAGGTTAGGAATTTTTGTCGGAAGAACTGCTGGGATTTGTTCAGTACCATCGTAGTTCGGTACGTAATCCACAGTTTCCTTATCAAGGTCAGCCAAAAGCTCGTGAGCAATTTTCGCCATACGAACTTCGGTATAACGCATTGCAGCCGCGGAGTCGCCATCGATAGAACCAAAGTTACCTTGGCCATCAACTAGCATGTAACGCAGTGAGAACGGTTGAGCCATACGAACAATTGTGTCGTATACAGCACTATCACCATGCGGGTGGTATTTACCGATTACATCACCTACTACACGAGCAGACTTTTTATATGGTTTGTTCCAATCATTACCTAGTACATTCATCGCGAACAAAACGCGGCGGTGTACTGGTTTTAGGCCATCACGCACATCTGGAAGGGCACGACCAACGATGACGGACATCGCATAGTCTAGGTATGAACCTCTAAGCTCATCTTCAATATTTACGGGCGTGATCTCTTTCGCTAGATCGCTCATAGAGCCATTTTCCCTCTATAGTCAGATCGTATATTTGAATACGTATAAGACCGAAAAATATAACACAAATTTACCTACGGAGGCATCACTTTCCCTATCCTTTTACCATCTTGTGACCCTTGTAGCCAATCAATTGATGAGAAATTGCACCTCAGCATCATATCTCGCTGAAACATGGTCACTTTACATCCAATAAATTCGCAAAATTGTAGATCTTCTGGTCAGCACGAAAAGGCAAGTTATAATGCCTGCAATTTCATGGATGCATTATTTAACTTGGAAATGCCGATTATGACTAAATCACAGAACGTAGACCCAGCAGAAATTAAGAAATTCGAAGACATGGCGTCGCGCTGGTGGGATCTCGAAGGCGAGTTTAAGCCTCTACACCAAATCAACCCACTTCGCCTAAATTACGTGCTAGAAAAAACCGAAGGCTTGTTTGGTAAGAAAGTCCTCGATGTTGGCTGCGGCGGCGGTATTTTAGCGGAGAGCATGGCTGTTGAAGGTGCAGTAGTCACTGGCTTAGATATGGGCAAAGAGCCACTCGAAGTGGCACGTCTTCATGCACTAGAAACCGGTACCAAGCTAGATTACATCCAAAGCACGATTGAAGACCATGCAGAGCAAAACCCGCAAACTTATGATGTGGTGACTTGTATGGAAATGCTCGAGCATGTACCAGACCCACAATCCGTGATTACCGCGTGTTCAAAATTGGTGAAACCAGGCGGACATGTGTTCTTCTCTACGTTGAACCGTAATTTCAAATCTTACCTGTTCGCGATTGTTGGCGCAGAAAAACTGCTTAGAATTGTTCCTGAAGGCACACATGAGCATGACAAGTTCATTCGCCCAGCTGAGCTAATCAAGATGATCGATAACACCCCACTTCAAGAATTAGGCATCACTGGACTGCACTATAATCCGTTAACAGACAGTTACCGTTTAGGGCAAAATGTAGATGTTAACTACATAGTTCATACGCAAAATTTCGCCTAACCAATATCAAAAATCCAACCGTAAAATCTTTTATAAAAAAAGACTAATGAAAAGAGTTGCAATTAACATAAGTTTGCGACTTTTTTCAGTCTAAATTTCGTGCGCCAGCTTCCATTTTAACCACCTCGATTTAAATTTAATCGCCGAAAATCCATCGCTCATTTTGCCCAAAGATCAAGGTATTTTTTTTTATCAGCGTGCAAAAATAAAGCATCCTTAAAAGGCGAGTTTTATACAATCAAGTGACATCTAACCTCATCAGTTAGTGGTCACTTACAGTTTTTTTTCAATCCACCACTTATCCACAAGCAACCCCATTTCTTTACCTTGAAAAATGTCAGTTGTAGCACTATCTTGTAACCCAACAAACAAATGACCCCTATATGTTGTGTTTGAACTACAATATATGGGTAGACCAAGATCACAAAGCCGAAACGTAATTTACAAAAATTACACAGAAATAGACAAAAACACGGCCTTGTTCAGTTTTGTTAGGGAAATTAAGCAGAATGAACCAACAACTTACTGTTACTAAGCGTAACGGGCGCAAAGAAACGATCGATTTAGAAAAAATCCATCGCGTGATTACATGGGCAGCGGAAGGCTTGCACAATGTTTCAGTATCACAAGTAGAATTGAAAGCTCACATTCAGTTTTACGATGGCATTACCACTACTGATATCCATGAGACAATCATCAAGTCAGCAGCGGATCTAATCTCTGAAGAGACTCCAGATTACCAATATCTTGCAGCACGTCTGTCAGTATTCCACCTACGTAAGAAAGCGTACGGCGAATACGAGCCACCTGCACTTTACGACCACGTTGCAAAACTGGTTGATATGGGTAAATACGATAGCCACCTAATGGAAGACTACACGAAGGCTGAGTTCGACGAACTTGACTCGTACATCGACCATAAGCGTGACTTAGATTTTTCTTACGCAGCGGTTAAACAGCTTGAAGGTAAATACTTCGTACAAAACCGTGTAACGAAAGAAATCTACGAGAGTGCTCAGTTCCTTTACATTCTAGTTGCTGCATGTCTATTCGCTAAATACCCGAAATCGACTCGTCTTGACTACATCAAACGTTTCTACGACGCATCGTCTACGTTTAAGATTTCTCTACCTACACCGATCATGTCTGGTGTACGTACTCCTACTCGTCAATTCAGTTCTTGTGTACTGATCGAGTGTGGTGACAGCCTTGATTCTATCAACGCAACAGCAAGCTCAATTGTTCGTTACGTATCTCAACGTGCTGGTATTGGTATCAACGCAGGTCGTATCCGTGCGCTTGGCTCTGAAATCCGTAATGGTGAAGCGTTCCACACTGGCTGTATCCCTTTCTACAAATACTTCCAAACAGCAGTAAAATGTTGTTCTCAAGGTGGTGTTCGTGGTGGTGCGGCAACGGTATTCTACCCACTATGGCACGGTGAAGTTCAGTCTCTACTAGTACTGAAGAACAACCGTGGTGTTGAAGAGAACCGTGTTCGTCACATGGATTACGGCGTACAACTGAACAAGCTTATGTACTCCCGCCTAGTTCAAGGTGGCAACATCAGCTTGTTCTCACCTTCTGACGTACCAGGCCTATACGACGCGTTCTTCGAAAATCAAGAGCGCTTTGAAGAGCTGTACGTTAAGTACGAAAACGATCCGTCAATCAAGCGTGAAACAGTAAAAGCAGTAGAGCTATTCTCTCTACTAATGCAAGAGCGTGCTTCTACTGGTCGTATCTACATTCAGAACGTTGACCACTGTAATACACACAGCCCGTTTGACTCTGAAGTTGCACCTGTTCGTCAATCGAACCTATGTCTAGAAATTGCGCTGCCAACTAAGCCGCTTTCTAACGTAGAAGATGACGAAGGCGAAATTGCACTATGTACGCTTTCAGCATTTAACCTTGGCGCAATCAACGAACTGGATGACCTATCAGAGCTTTCTGAACTGGTTGTTCGTGCTCTAGACGCACTTCTTGATTACCAAGACTACCCGCTTCCAGCAGCATACAAGTCGACAATGAACCGTCGTACTCTAGGTGTAGGTGTTATCAACTACGCATACTACCTAGCGAAGAATGGTGTGAAGTACTCTGACGGCAGCGCAAATGGCCTGACTCACCGTACTTTTGAAGCGATTCAATACCACCTACTAAAAGCGTCTGTTGAACTAGCGAAAGAGCAAGGTCGTTGCCCATCTTTCCACGAGACTAACTACGCGAAAGGCCTACTGCCAATCGATACTTACAAGAAAGATATCGACTTAGTATGTGATGAGCCTCTGCACTACGATTGGGATGCGCTACGTGAAGAGATCATGGAGCACGGTCTGCGTAACTCTACGCTAACTGCGCTTATGCCTTCTGAGACTTCGTCTCAAATCTCGAACGCGACTAACGGTATCGAGCCACCACGTGGTTACGTATCAGTGAAAGCATCGAAAGACGGCATCCTGAAGCAAGTGGTTCCAGATTTCCTAAATCTTAAAGAGAACTACGAGCTACTTTGGAACATTGGTTCTAACGACGGTTACCTACACCTAGTGGGTATCATGCAAAAATTCGTTGACCAAGCTATCTCTGCAAACACTAACTATGATCCAAGTGTTTACGACAGCGGTAAAGTACCAATGAAGAAGCTGCTTCAAGACCTACTAACTGCATACAAGTTTGGTGTTAAGACTCTTTACTACCATAACACTCGTGATGGTGCAAAAGACGACCAAGGTGACGCAGTAACAGTGCCGGAAGAAGATTGTGAAGGCGGCGGTTGTAAGATCTAAACCGCAGTAAAACATTAAGACCCCAGAGAAGTTATCTTCTCTGGGTTTAAAGCATTAACAGGGTTCGTTTTATAACGAGTCTTTAAAGGATTTGAGGCATTTATGGCTTACAGTACTTTTTCTCAGAAAAAAAATGACCAGCTAAAAGAACCAATGTTCCTAGGTCAGTCGGTTAACGTTGCACGTTACGACCAACAAAAATTCGAAATCTTCGAAAAGCTTATCGAGAAGCAACTTTCTTTCTTCTGGCGTCCAGAAGAAGTAGACGTGTCTAGCGACCGTATCGACTACAACAAGCTTCCTGAGCATGAAAAGCACATCTTCATCTCTAACCTGAAGTACCAAACACTGCTGGATTCTATCCAAGGCCGTAGCCCGAACGTTGCCCTACTTCCGCTAGTATCACTACCAGAAGTTGAAACTTGGATTGAGACTTGGTCTTTCTCTGAAACGATTCACTCTCGTTCTTACACGCACATTATTCGTAACATAGTGAACGATCCAGGTCTAGTATTTGACGACATCGTTGAAAACGAAGAGATCCTAAAGCGTGCTAAAGACATCGCGTTCTACTACGACGACCTAATTAAGCTAACCGCTGATTACCATCGTTACGGCGAAGGCAACCACAACATCAACGGCGAAGACGTTAAGATTTCTCTTCACGACCTGAAGAAGAAACTTTACCTATGTCTAATGTCGGTAAACGCACTAGAAGCAATCCGTTTCTACGTGAGTTTCGCATGTTCATTTGCATTCGCTGAGCGTGAGCTAATGGAAGGTAACGCAAAAATCATCAAGCTAATCGCTCGTGATGAAGCGCTTCACCTGACCGGTACTCAGCACATGATCAACTTGCTACGTAACGGTCAAGACGACTTCGCATTCATGCAAATTGCTGAAGAATGCAAGCAAGAGTGTTTCGACCTATTCAAGCAAGCAGCTGAGCAAGAGAAAGAGTGGGCAGAATACCTATTCAAAGACGGCTCTATGATTGGCCTGAACAAAGACATTCTTTGCCAATACGTTGAGTACATCACCAACATCCGTATGCAGGCCGTTGGTCTAGGTACCGCTTACCCAGAAGCAACATCAAACCCAATTCCATGGATCAACGCTTGGTTGTCTTCTGATAACGTACAAGTTGCTCCGCAAGAAGCAGAAATCAGTTCTTACCTAGTTGGTCAGATCGACAACGAAGTGAAAGCTGACGACTTTGAAGGATTTGAGCTGTAATGCCAACAATCAAAATCAACAAGCTAACTTCAATTGAATCTAACCCTTCAAATACGCTATTGGAAACAATGGAACAAGCTGGGTTAGAACCAGAATACAACTGCCGAGATGGTCACTGTGGCGCATGCCGCTGTACGTTGGATTCTGGTGAGGTTGAGTACGTTGGTTTTGCTATGGCTTACACGCAAGGCAACGAGATTTTGCCTTGTATCTGCAAAGCGAAATCCGATCTATCGCTGAGTAACGTGATTCATCGAAACAAGCAAAAGCGTGCTTAATCCAATCGGCTTAAGTACGCTATGTTCCGAAGAGAATGAGTTAAGCGAAGATTAGAGACTTCAAAGCAATACAGATTAGAAAGGGTCCGCTTCCTCTTGGAATGCGGACCCTTTTTCTATTCGAGTCTTTAGTTCTCAAGCATCAAACCAGATGTTTACTGTTGAGTCAGGTTCAATGTCACCGAACCGATGTAACAAGCGCTTCGACACTCTCCACAGCCATTGCACTTATCTTGAGCAACCGTAGGTAACTCCCCGGCCTCAATCTGTATTGCGCCCGCTGAACACGCAGATTGGCAGGCATGACAGTCCATTTGCATATAGTTATTGCAGCTATCAGCAAAGTTAGGTTTTAAATCAATGTAAGGCGTGACCGTTGGGTGAAGCGCACCAGTCGGACACACTTCACTGCACTTGTTGCACATAGAGCAGCTGTTGTAATCCAAATTGAGCAGCGCGCTGCCCTCTTGTATCTCAATAACACTGTTTGGGCACGCTTGCTCACACAAGCCACAGCCATCACACAGACGCTCAAACAGCACTTCATCAACGGCTCGCGGTGGCCTAGCATGTAAACGCTTTGATTTCTCTTCATAACTGGCTGCGGCTTGAACAGGTTTAGACAACCGAGTTAAAAAACCACGCCTATTTGAATTTACTTGCTCAGACATTAATCAATATATAACTTTTTAGTAGCAACGCTTAATTTATATTCAGATGTTAGGTAATTAAGCCAATCAATTACACTAACTGATAACTTCTTATAAAAGGATAGTTCTGACTTTTTATTTAGAGTTTCTAAATATACAAAAGACCAAGTTAATAAATGAGACTCAAGTAATTCACGAGCTGAATTTATATTATTATTTTCTAACAAATAGGCGTGAGCGAATAACATTAGACCAAACTGATCTTCGGGCTCTCTTAAACCAGTATCTAATTCAATTTGATTTAATTCTAAAAACTGTCGATACGCGACCGTTGACTCGCCAAACACAACACGGTCTTTATCGAGGTAAACCGAGCCCCATGGTGGTGCTGGCATCTCTCCAACCCCTTCAAACAGGCGGCTAAACTCGGCTGTTAAGTCATCCTCCTGTTCATTTTGAACGGCTAATAAACAATCTTCTGATAATACTTGGTTCTCAACGAGAGCTTGAACAATCTCTATTAACTGCTCTTTACTTTTTGCTTGATAGAATATTGAGCCAAGTAATTTGTTCGTATCGATAATCATTATTATTTACATCGTAATAGGTTTTAAAACTGATTATATAAATCAAACCATTTCATTCTTTGATCTAATTTATACATTCAATTCATAAACTTTAAATTTCACACTTATTTGACGCTCATCAATCAACATTTAAATATTAAAAGACAAAAGTAAAACTACCTATAAAGTGCTACCCATCAATAACAATAGGCATCTTAGAATGACGAATAAGAAAGAATCTGGGGTAATGAATCTTACTCGAAGAGGCTTCATGAAAGCTTCTTCTGCGGTATCGCTTTGCCTTTCAAATCCAAACCAGTAGCTGCTGCAGTTGCTGAAAATGTGGATGAGAAAATCGTATGGAGTGCATGTACAGTAAACTGTGGCTCACGCTGCCCGCTACGTATGCATGTACAAAACGGTGAAATCAAATACGTAGAAACAGACAACACGGGTACTGACGAATACGGTCATCACCAAGTGCGTGCATGCCTGCGTGGTCGCTCTATGCGTCGCCGTGTTTACAACCCAGATCGCCTTAAGTATCCAATGAAACGTGTGGGTAAACGTGGTGAAGGTAAGTTTAAGCGCATCAGTTGGGAAGAGGCTTTTGATGAAGTCGCTGGCACCATGCAACGCCTTATTAAAGATTATGGTAACGACACCATCTATCTAAACTACGGTACAGGTACACTTGGTGGTACGGTCACTAAGTCTTGGCCACCAGCACAAACGCTGATTGCTCGCCTTATGAACCTAAGTGGCGGTTACCTAAACCATTACGGCGACTACTCAACCGCGCAAATCGCGAAAGGCTTGAGCTACACCTACGGTGGTTGGGCAAACAACAACTCTTTCTCTGACTTAGAGAACACTAAGCTTAACATCCAATTTGGTAACAACCCTGCTGAGACTCCTATGTCTGGCGGCGGTCTGATCCACCACTACGTAGAAAGCAAAAACAAATCAAACGCTAGAACGATTATCATCGATCCACGTTACACCGATACTGCCGGTGGCCGTGAAGATCAGTGGATCCCAATTCGCCCATCTACCGATGCTGCATTGGTAGCGGGTCTTGCACACGTGATGATCACTGAAGACCTAGTCGACCAAGCGTTCCTAGCCAAATACTGTGTCGGTTACGATGAGAAGACTCTCCCTGCTTCAGCTCCTAAAAACAGCGACTACAAATCTTACATCCTAGGTTTAGGTGAAGATGGCGTAGAAAAAACACCTGAATGGGCTTCTAAAATCACGGGTATCCCTGTCGATACCATCGTTAAACTTGCTCGTGAGATGGGTACAGCGAAACCGTGTGCTATCCACCAAGGTTGGGGCCTACAACGCACTGCGAACGGTGAGTTAGCTTGTCGCGCAATCGCTATGCTGTCACTACTGACAGGCTCTGTGGGTGTATCTGGCGGTTCTACGGGTGCTCGTGAAAGTGACATCAACATTCCGTTTGTGCGCTTCCCTACCGTACCAAACCCAATTGAAACCTCCATTTCAATGTTCATGTGGACAGACGCGATTCACCGTCACCACGAGATGACCGACATCACTGACGGTGTTCGTGGTGCAGAGCGCCTGAAAAACCCAATCAAGATGATCTGGAACTATGCGGGTAACTGCATCATCAACCAACACTCAGACATCAACAAGACACACGCGATTCTTCAAGACGAAGATGCCTGTGAAATGATTGTTGTCATTGATAACCACATGACCTCTTCAGCGAAGTACGCTGACATCATCCTGCCTGACTTAACCACATCAGAGCAAGACGACTGGTGTATGGATGGCAAAGCATCGAACATGCCTTACTTCATCTACGCACAGAAAGCGATTGAACCTCAGTTCGAAGCAAAATCTATCTACGAGATGTGTACTGAGCTTGCTAAACGCATGGGCGTTGAAAAAGAGTTCACTGAAGGTCGTACTCAAGAGCAGTGGATTGAGCACCTTTACGCAGAAACTCGTAAAAACGACCCTACACTGCCAACCTTCGAAGAGATGAAAGAACTGGGTATCTACAAGCGTAGCTATGACCACAACTACATCGCTTACGAAGATTTCCGTAAAGATCCTGAAGCGAACCCACTAACCACACCAAGTGGCAAGATCGAGATCTACTCAGAGCAACTGGCAGAGATTGCGAAGACTTGGAAGCTAAAAGAAGACGAAGTGATTCACCCACTTCCAATTTACGCGGACTCTTTCGAAGGCCATAACGATCCACTAGTAGAGAAGTACCCGCTACAACTAACGGGCTTCCACTACAAGGCTCGTACCCACTCCACTTACGGCAACGTTGCAGAGATCAAAGCTGCGGCACCACAAGAGTTGTGGATCAACCCAATCGATGCAAAAGAGCGCGGTATTGAAAACGGCGACATGGTCAGCATTTTTAACGACCGTGGTGAAGTTCATATTCCAGCGAAAGTGACACCAAGGATTCTTCCTCGAGTTGTCGCGCTAGGTGAAGGTGCATGGTACGCACCCGATGGTCAGAAGATCGACCATGCAGGCTCTATCAACGTGCTGACCACTCAGCGCCCGAGCCCACTTGCTAAGGGTAACCCTCAGCATACAAACCTAGTTCAAATCAAAGCGCTTAAGAAAGCATAAGGTAGGTTGGAATGAAACAATACGGCTTTTACATTGATTCAAGTAAATGCACGGGTTGTAAACCTGTCAGCTTGCTTGTAAAGATTATAACGATCTAGACATCAAAACGAACTACCGTCGCGTGTACGAATACGCAGGTGGTGGCTTCACTCAAGATGGCGATACCTGGGTTCAGAAAGATGTTTTTTCTTACTACCTCTCTATCGCTTGTAACCACTGTACTAACCCTGCATGTGTGAAAGTGTGTCCTTCGGGCGCAATGCACAAACGTGATGAAGACGGCTTGGTTGTGGTTGATGAAAGTGTGTGTATCGGTTGTCAGCACTGTAGCAATGCGTGCCCTTACGGCGCACCACAATACAACGCTAAAAAAGGCCACATGACCAAATGCGATGGTTGTTACCAACGTGTTTCTGAAGGCAAACAGCCAATCTGTGTTGAGTCTTGCCCACTTCGTGCATTGGAGTTTGGCGAAATCAATACACTTCGCGAGAAATACGGCTCTGGTGCAGATGTGGCGCCACTGCCATCTTCAACAGAAACGCTACCGAACATCGTGATTAAGCTAAACAAAAACGCGAAGCCGACTGGCGATACCAGTGGTCACCTAGCAAACCCTAAGGAGGTGTAAGATGATTTTTCATGAGTGGTCTTTGATCTTCTTCACGGTGCTAGCTCAAACCGCTGTCGGTGGTTACCTGCTTATTGGTGCCCGTGCACTGGCACTTGGTCATGACGAAGAGAAACTGAACAGCTACAAGGTTCCAATGTTCATTCTGTGGGCATTAATGGGTCTTGGTTTTATGTTCTCGACAACGCACCTAGGCTCTCCACTGCGCGCGTTTAATGCCTTTAACCAACTAGGCTCAGCTTGGTTGTCTAACGAAGTGTTCTTCGGTGCGGCATTCTTCGCTGTCGGTGGCCTGCAATGGCTACTGTCAGTGGTCAAGAAAGGTGGCCTTGCTATCCAGAAAGCACTGATGGTTGGCGCTATGGTGCTGGGTGTCATCTTCATGTACGCGATGATCAACGTATACATAATCAACACAGTACCAACATGGGACAACATCTACACACCACTGAGCTTCGTCATGACTATGGTTGTAGGTGGCTTGCTGCTGTCTCAGTTCGTGATTGTATTTGTTAACGACAGTCGCTTTACAGTTGACCGTAACATCACCATGCTGGCTGTGATTGCCGTTGCGATCAGTTTGCTTGTGACAGTCGGTAAACTGAATCTAATCGGTGACATCCAAACTTCAGTAGCAAAAGCTTCAGAGTTGGTTGATGGTTTAGGCAGCTATGTGATCCTTCAAGTTGCATTGCTAATGGCAAGCTTACTGATTTGGATTCTACCTATGCTTAATAAAGCAAAAGTGAACCCAGTCAATCTAGGCCTAACATTAGTACTATTCCTAGCGTCAGAACTAATCGGCCGTGGCTTGTTCTACAGCCTACATATGACAAGCGGTTTGTAATCACAGGCTCCTTATTTGGTTATCTAGAAGGCTAGATAAACTCAAGGCCCAACACCTATTTAGATGTTGGGCCTTTTTATTGGTTCTGTCTAATCTTGATTTAAGAGATCTTGGTTTACGACAAGAGCGTCTTATTTGATGATCGCTGAAGGGATAAACATATCCTTCACACGTTTTACTGAAGAGTAGTCACCAAACATAGGTTTATTGTCTAGATGCCTTCTTAGCATGTCTGCAGCGACCGTTTTGATGATAGTACGTGCATCTTCGCGCTTGTATTGACGATAAAACTCCAGCACTTGCCCCCACTCACCCGCTTCGCTCGATAATGCAACACTAAAGGTATTGCCCTCTAACTTGCCCGTGACTAGGGCTAACTCGGTGCCGCACTTTTCTCTTGTAGCGCCAGCCAGAGCAAACGTTGCTGCTAGTGGGTCGTTCTTTTCAAGCTCACTCTCTTTTGGCTCCGCCATCACCCAAGAGTGACCGAAGCAATCTTCAACTTGTTCATTCGATTGTAGCCAAGCCGAAAGCGCACCTTTGGTTGATACTTCTGATACCGACAAGGTCTTCTTTCTTTCCGCCATAATATGACCGATATGGTCGATCATCGGCTCATCAACACTGACAACATTGCTCTCTAGCAGTTTGTACACCATTTGCAGTAGCTTAACGCGAGTTTCTAAATCCGACTTAGGCCCAAACAGTTTCACTTCAATGAACGGCAGATAAGAGCGGTAACCCAGCTCATAACCTTCCGGCAGTTTCAGTTGGTCTAACACATCAGAAATGCCGGATTCAGACAAACCAAAGGTAAATAACCTGCTGCATTCAGAAGCGACTACTTGAGGATAAGTGCGAGCAAGATCAGGGATAATTTCAAAGCTCACCATGCGCTTGAACTCACTCGGTACGCCCGGAGTGAAATAGAAAGTCGCATCGTTAATCTTAAGTTTGAAGCCACATGCTGTTCCAACAGGGTTATCGACGATTTCTGAACTTGCTGGCAATAAGGCTTGTTTTAGGTTGCTGTCTGGCATCGGCATGCCACGTCCAGAAAACATCTCTTCCATACGCGCTAGCCACTCAGGGAACATGACTAATTTCTGTTCTGACGCAGTCGCAGCTGCCGCAGCACTCATATCATCGGTTGTCGGGCCTAAGCCACCATTAACGATAACCACATCATAGTTAAAGCTTAGCATCAGCAACTCTTCAACCAAGGCATTCATTTGATCACCGACTGTGGAGCGTTTAGCCAAAGCAAAACCGTGCTGATAAAACTCAGCAGACATCCAAGCCGCGTTCGTGTCTACAATGTCTCCGTGAAGAACTTCTTCACCTGTACTTAACATTGCGATTTTCGTCATGTTTCTATCCCTTGTAGTCATAAAAAGACGCTGCATTATCTACAAACTGGTCTATGTTTGAGTTTGAGCTATTTGGCTTTTTAACAAATATTAACAATGTTAAATCTAAGGTTTTCTTAGGAAAAGCGATAAATTATTAGTTCCCTAAATCAGGCATTTAATGGATAATTGTGACCCTGATCAATTCTAAACTTTCTCATGGAGACCCTTGTGGCCAAATCACCGTTACTAGCAAAGGTTACTGCTGCATTTACAATGCTAATGTCAGTTAACTCGGTTGCAAGCCAATACGACTTCGACCAGCCAATCAACCTTTCTTATTCGGATGAATGTGCTCAAGATTACTGTGTTAATGATAGCTTGTACACCTACAAGCCTAGTACCAATTACGCACTGAGCGAATCAAGCGAAGAGTACGATTTCTCAATCCAACAACCAAAGCACCTTTTGGTTAGCGAAGAGAAAAATTGGGATTACCTAATGGGTCAAACTTACACGATTCTTGGCTTAAGTGTTGCAACCGTTGGTTTAATGACCTTCTTACCAGAAAGTATCACTAAATGGGACGACGACCAACGCGACTTAAGTAAGTTAGGTCAAAAGTGGAAAGATAACGTTTCTGAAGGCCCTGTGTGGGACCGTGACGAACACTTCCTAAACTATGTGATGCACCCGTATTTTGGTGGTGTTTACTACACAGCAGCACGTCACGCGGGTTACAACGAGTTTGAATCGTTTATGTACTCTTGGACGATGTCGACCTTCTTCTGGGAATACGGCGTAGAAGCATTTGCTGAAGTACCTTCATGGCAAGACCTTTTCATCACACCTTTCTTCGGTGCGGTTGTGGGTGAAATAATGCTAGAAACCGAGCAAGACATCATTGCTTCAGGCGGTGAAGTGATGGGTTCTCAAACCATGGGTGATGTGTCTCTGTTTTTCCTAAACCCTGTCGGTCATATCCACTATTGGGTAAGTGATGCTTGGGGTGGTGACGCAGAAGTTAACCTGAATACTAACCCTTGGTGGGATAACCAAGATGCCGCGAAATTCGCTTACGATGCTGGCGCGCCATACGATTCTCAGTTTGTTGGTATGAACTTTAAAGTAACCTTCTAATACAGCGACCTGATTACTTTCGGTAATAACCAAAACTTTTCTAAAATGCGGCTCTCTAGCCGCTTTTTTTGTGCCCTACTCTTCATTCTCTTTTTTTGCATCACAGCTTAGTTTCAAAAATTGACACAGGTCAAACATTGTTCGATATAAACTTCTACACTGAAATTAACGAACTTTATCGCTTAATATCAAACATTTAATTAGCAATGATTAATTGAAACTTTGGGGGCTGATATGAACAGTACATTTATCGTAAACTTTATCGGAAAAGCGTCGCCTGCGACCATTAAACAACTCGCTGCGGTGACTCATGAGAACGACGGCAAATGGCTCATCAGTAAAGTGAACTTTATTGAAGACCAAGTTGCAGGCGTACTTAAGGTTCAACTTCCAGCCATCAATGAATCGATTGTTAAAGAGGCATTCAGCGCTAACCCGGACCTGATTGTCCAGTTCGTTGATTCAGACCATGCACATAATGTTCAAGATACCATTCACCATCTGAGACTCGATTCTAACGATCGCGCCGGTATCGTCAATGAAGTGACACATGTACTCGATAGACAAGGTATCAATATTCTCGACATGGATTGCCAGCGCGTATTTATTGCCGGTGGTGGCGGTGTCAGTTCAAGCCTATTCACTTCTAAAATCGCGGTTAAGCTACCAATCGAAGTTCAAATCGATGATGTTATCAATGAACTAGAAACTCTCAGTGAAGATACTCGAGTGATGGTCGAGAGCTAGTTGAACTAACCTCCTAACGATACCCTATCGTTGGGAGGATACTTCCTCCCTCCTTACATAGCTTACAAAAAAACGTATAAAATCTAAAAAATACATAAGCAAGACATATGAAACCAAGCATTGTTCTCATATTTTTGTTACCATAGATTATCTTTTATAATTTAGTCACTTAGGTTCACACATGGAAAGAAAAAGGTCGAGTTGGCAGCTCAATGTCATCTCAGCAATCCTTCTTACGACACTGTTTAGCGGTTGCAAAAGTGGTCATGAAAATAACGATAGTGGAACAACGACTACGGGAACAACTTCAAGTACGTCATCTTCTCCTATTACGCTTAGCATCCCAAGTAGTGTCTCATTTTCTGAACCACAATCAGGGTCGAAAACAGAATCCATTACCGTTTCTCTTTCCGAAGCATTAGCTCAAGAACTCACCTTAACTATCTTAACTAGTGATGTGACAACTCACTCTAATGGCACCTTCAAAAACTACGATGCTATATCAAGTCAAAACGTCAAAATTGCGGCAGGTGCAACCAGCGCAGCTCTACCACTAAACCTTATACACAATAATCTGTATGAGGGCAGTAAAACACTTCATTACTCAATTAGCGCTGATAACGGTACAAATTACACTCTTTCAAACGAACGAACTGTAGTAACCATTGATGATAGCGATACTCAACCAACAGTTAGTTTTAGTAACGACTTAAGTACCGTTGTAGAAGGTGACAGCATTATTCAACAAGCTGTTTTGAGTCATTACACATCTCAAGATGTAACACTTACCTTAACTCAAACTGGTATTGCCGCGCCTGAGGACTTTACTGTTGATATATCAGAGTTAACTCTTAAATTGCCAGCAGAAACCCTATCAACAAATATCACTTTTTCTGCTCGTGATGATAGCTTCGATGAAGGTGGCGAATCGGTAATCTACACGATAGCTTCCGTTGGTAACGCGACTATCGATTCGAGTAAAAACACTCTCGCGTTCTATATTCCGGGGCAGAAAAGTTTTAATGATACTGGGTATGTCACTTATTTTGATGGAACAGACTACGACAGCGTCACTCCTCCAGTATCACATCCAAATCAAGATGCAGATTTTGGTTTAGATATAACAAATGGAGACGAACATTCGGATGGAGAGTATGGCTTCCGCTACACCAAGTTAGATGCTCACGGAAACCGTCTAACACCTAGCGCTAATGATTGGCGCTGCGTTAGAGACGAACATACCGGATTATATATTGAAGCGAAACAAGCTCCGATAGCACTGCCCAGTCAATCAGAGGTAGACACCTGGGTCAAGAACCACAAAGACGACCCTGACGCCAACCCTTACCCGTGGGATAGCCAGTCAAGCTCATGGAGAAGCGCATCATACACATATACTTGGTACGACTCTGACAATACAACAAATGGTGGCTATGCCGGAGCACCCAATGATCTCTTGTATAGTGCCGGCCCGATATCTTCTCAATGTGCTTACATTAATGATGGTTCAGGGAGCAACTACTGTAATACAGCTAGCTATATTGATAGCCTAAACAGTCGCTCAATTTGCGGTATTACAGATTGGCGATTACCGTCTCCTGTTGAAGCCCGCTCATTTATTAACTTCAATGTCGGCAGCGTCCCTGCTGGCGCCATTGATTTCTTTCCTAATCTAGGAGAGCGACTCTTCACACATTCTAGCTCTGTTAAGCAAGATGGTAGTGCTAGATGTATCGACTCTCAAAATGGTGAACTTGAGCTATGTAATAAAAACATTGCAGGTTCGACAGGTATTGTGGCGGTAAGTGGGGGTATTGAATAATGAGACTAAAACTAATCTTAGGTGTAACTGCCTCTTTGTTAAGTGCAAATACCATCGCACAAACCTGCGTACAAACTCAAACACCCTCTCACCAAGACGGGCAATTTATTGATCGTAAAGATGGCACATTACTCGACGTAACGACTAATTTACTTTGGTCAAAATGCAACCTAGGTGAAATCTATAATCAATCCAATGACACATGTGATGGTACAGCGATTAAATATCAGAATTGGCAGGATGCGCTCATCGCAACCAAAGATGCAGATTTGACCACTATTGCCGGCCAGGCTGGTTTTCGGTTACCTAACATCAAAGAGTTAAGTTCAATCGTTGACTATAGCTGTACTAGACCAGCAGTCAACCTGACGTACTTCCCAACCACAACCAATGAACCATATTGGACTAACACACCCGACGCTCATAAAATAAACAGCAATTATGATGGTTTAATTATTGATTTTGAAGAAGCTTTAGAAGTCATTACCGACCCAGATGATATTCCACACCCTCTTGTTCGATTAGTGAAAACATTTAACTAGCTTCTACGGTACAAGTAATCAAAAAGAGCAGCACCTGGCTGCTCTTTTCTTTTTCGAAACCTGCGACTCAATTACTTAACTGACCACTGTGATAATGAACGCTTAAAGTCTTGATAGCCAAACTCATTCAGCTTTTGCACTTCACCATTGCTGCGCTCGCAGTAGATTGAAGGCATTTTTAAGCCGTTGAACCAGTTGAGCTTCACCATGGTGTAACCTGCGCTGTCCAACAAGTGAAGTTTTTGTCCGATCTGCAGTGGCTCATCAAAGCTCGCCTCGCAGAACTGATCGCCCGCAAGGCATGAACACGAACCAATCACGTAGTCATGGCTGCCGTCTTCAGACGCTTCTAATACCGATGCTGGTTCATTGTAAATAAGCGTATCAAGACGGTGGGCTTCAGTTGCTGAATCCACAATAGCCGTTTTCTTCACGTTCTCAACAATATCCACCACTGTCACAACCAAGTCTGTTGTTTTCGTGATGATCGCTTCACCCGGCTCTAGGTACATCTGCACACCGTGCTTTTCAGAGAAGGCTTTCAGCGCAAGCCCCAGTTTCTCGATGTCATAACCCGGCCATGTAAAGAACACACCGCCGCCCATGCTCACCCAATCTAGCTTATCTAGGTGCTCGCCAAACTGTTCTGAGATTGAATCAAGCAATCCAATAAAGGCATCGACATCTTTGTTCTCACAGTTCATGTGGAACATCACGCCATTAATCTCATCAAAGATTTCAGGCTTGATATGGTTAGCTTGAACACCTAAACGCGAGAATTGACGCGCTGGGTTTGCCAAGTCTTGCCCTGCATAGCTCACACCCGGATTTAAACGTAAACCTAGTGACGCTTTACCTTCAACAATATGACGGTACGCTTCGAATTGGCTTTGCGAATTGAAGATCATCTTGTCGCAGATGTCAGCCACTTCTCTCACGTCGTCTTCGCTGTAACCCACACTGTAAGCATGCGTTTCACCGCCAAAGGTTTCGTAGCCAAGTTTCACCTCGTATGGGCCAGAGCTTGTCGTGCCATCAAGGTAAGGCTTGATGATGTCAAACACACCCCATGTCGAGAAACACTTCAGTGCCAATACCAGTTTTACACCTGAAATCTCTTTCAGTTGCTTGGCTTTCTCTAAGTTCGCAATCAACTTATCTTCGTTGATCATGAAATACGGCGTTTTTAGTTCGTTGTTTTGCATGTTAATACCTTGCGGCCCTCGAGTTCACGAAGGCACATGATAATCGAACAAAGCCGACGCAACAGCATCGGCTTGTAATTATACGTTCTCGTCAATCATATGACTTTGAATGGAATTCGCAGAGCTTTGACCTTGTCGCTAGGACATCGCGCGGAGTTTACGAACGTAAATGAGCACGATGGACAACGCGACAAGGGCAAAGAGCAAGAATTACTTCAAAGTATGGATTAGAGGTAGACCTTGCCCAGGCTCTAGCTCTTGAACATGCCAATCTAGACCGATTTCAGGCATGGTTGCTAGGAACGGGTCTGGGTTTAGCTGTTCCATGTTGAACACGCCTTTATCAGCCCATTCGCCATGGAAGAACTGAAGTGCAGCCGTAATAGCTGGAACACCCGTTGTGTAAGAAATTGCTTGGTGCTCTACATCTTCGTATGCCACTTCGTGGTCTGCGTTATTGTAGATGAAGACGCTGCGCTCTTTGCCATCTTTCTTACCTTGCACCCAAGTACCGATACACGTTAAACCTGTGTAACCCGGAGCCAAAGATGTTGGATCTGGCAGTAGTGCTTTAAGAACGTGTAGAGGCTGAACCACAGTGCCGTCATGCAATGTTAGCGGTTCTGGGCTCAGAAGGCCGATATCACGCATGCAGTTGAAGTAGTTTAGGTACTTGTCACCAAAGCCCATCCAGAACTCGATGCGCTTAGCTGGGATGAATTCCTTCATTGAACGAACTTCATCGTGCGCCATTGAGTACACTTTGTGAGTGCCACAGTTAGGGAAATCAAATTCAAGCATACGAGAGTGACAAGGAACTTGTTTCCACTCTTCATTTTCCCAGTAGAAAGAGTCACCTTGGATCTCAAGCATGTTGGTTTCTGGGTCAAAGTTAGTCGCAAACTTCTTACCGTGATCGCCTGCGTTTACATCCATTACGTCGATCGTATCGATCTCATCGAATAGGTGCTTAACCGCGTGCGCTGCAAATACTGAAACCACACCAGGATCGAAACCCGCACCAAGAATACCTGTGATACCTGCTTCAGCAAACTTCTCACGGTAGCCCCACTGCCAATCGTAAGCTTGTGGTACTTGTTGACCTTCAGAACATAGGTCAACCGCTACCGATGTATCTAGGTAAGATACTTTTGCTTGGTAACACGCTTCCATGATCGCCATGTTTACCCAAGGAGGACCAGCGTTGATGACTAGGTCTGGTTTCACTTCGTTAATCAACGCAACAAGAGCATCAACATCGTCAGCGTTTACTGCGCGAGCTTCTAGTTTTTTAGTTGAATCTTTAAGGTTGTTTTTACCTTTGATTGATTCGATGATTTTTTCACATTTCGCGATTGTGCGAGAAGCGATTGTGATATCACCCAGTACTTCGTTATTTTGTGCTGCTTTATGTGCAACAACCCAACCAACGCCGCCTGCACCAATTTGTAGAATAGCCATAGTATTAATTACCCTTGTTGTTCTGCTAGCTCAGTGGCTAGAGTTTGAATTTTGTTAATTAGAGATTTGAAATCAGAAGTCTTTAGGCACGGATTCAAGATAGTGAATTTAAGCGCACTCTTACCATCCACGACAGTTTCACCCAATACTGCAACACCACGAGTCAGCGCTTCCAGTCTTAGCGTTTGATTCAGTTTATCTAAATCTAGGTCACCGTTTGCTGAGGGCTTAGATCGGAACAGCACTGTTGATAGTGAAGGCTCCGCGAGTAGCTCTAAGTTCGCTTGCTGTTGAATCAGGTCTGCCACTTCTAGCGTTTGCTCAAGAAGATGGTCGTACATATCGCCCAATTGCTTTGGCCCTACGCTCTGCATGGTCATGAATACTTTCAATGCATCAAAACGCTTGGTGGTCGCGATAGACTTGTCGACTAAGTTCGGCAACTCATCGTGTTCACGGTTTAGGTAATCTGCATGATGCAGAAGGTACTTAAAGTTCGTTTTGTCTTTCAACAACACCGCGCCGCAGCTGATTGTTTGGTAGAAAAGCTTGTGGAAATCGACACTCACAGAGTCTGCTTTTTCGATACCTTGTAAGCGAGCTTTGTGGCTACTCAAGATAAGCGCACCGCCGTAAGCACTGTCGACATGGAACCAAAGGCCTTGTTGGCTTGCGATGTCTGCAATCGCATCAAGATCGTCGATAGCACCGTGGTCGGTTGTACCTGCCGTACCCACTACAGCAAAAGGAATCAGACCTTGAGCTTTAAGTGCTTTGACTTCTGCGCACAACAAATCAGGTTTGATGGTGCCGTTTGCGTTGGTCTCAACACAGCACACCGCGCTCTCGCCTAAACCAAGCAATGAAGCAGATTTTTGAACCGTGAAGTGAGATTTGTTTGAACACAAGATACGAAGCTTGCTTGCATACTCTGGCAAACCCAACTTTTGGATTGAGTGACCATCTTGCTTATCGGCAACCCAGTCTCTCGCTAGCAATAAGCCCATTAGGTTACTTTGCGTGCCGCCACTGGTGAAAACACCATCCGCTTGATCGCCAAGTTGGTACTTGTCACACATCCAATCAACCACGCGCTGTTCAACGTAAGTTGCAGCCGATGCTTGATCCCATGAATCCATTGATTGATTCAGAGCTGCGATAATGGATTCCGCCGCTACCGATGCCATAAGAGGAGGAGTATGAAGGTGTGCAATACAGTCTGGGTGTTGCACAAAGATAGAGTTTGTAGCGACAAGGTCTGCAGTGCTATCTACAACGTCCACCAAGGCGTGTTGGTTGTTGTCTAGATCGACAGCCTTGATAGCGGCCTCCAGCACTTTTGGTTCTAGACTTGAGTACGGCGTTTCAACCTGCTCAAAAACCGCTTTCATCGCTTGAGTGGTTTGGTTCATCACGTTAGCGAATTCATCGCTACCACCTAGGCCTGTGTGAATGAAGTACTTGTTCCACTCTTGGTTTACTTGCTCACCAGAAGCTTGCTCTTCTTGAACACCGCCACCAGCCGCAACGATGGCTTCTTCCATTACACGTAGAGCAAAATCAATCTGCTCGAAAGAGATGATCATCGGTGGCAGGAAGCGAATCACTGAGCCGTCACGACCGCCCTTCTCAACCATTAAACCACGCTCTAATGCTGCCCGTTGAATAGCTAGTGTTAGTTCACCATCAGATTTGGGCTCACCAAATTTATTAAGTTCGCCGTTTGGTTGCTTGATCTCAGCGCCAAGCATCAGGCCTTTACCGCGCACTTCAGCAATACAATTCACGCGAGATTGGATTTTTTCTAGACCTTGACGTAGGTATTGACCGGCAATCTTTGCATGCTCAACCAAGCCGTCACGCTCGATGATTTCTAACGCTTTAGCGCCTGACACCATTGCCAGTTGGTTACCACGGAAAGTACCCGTGTGCTCGCCAGCTTTCCAAGTGTCGATACTCTTATCAAACACAAGCAATGACATTGGAAGTCCGCCACCGATCGCTTTAGACAGACACAAGATATCAGGGTTAACGCCCGACTCTTCAAACGCGAATCGATGACCGGTTTTACCGACACCACACTGAATTTCATCAAAAATCAGTAGGATACCGTGTTCGTCACAGATGCGACGCAAGCCTTGTAGCCAAGACGCAGGAGCTGGAATCACACCGCCCTCACCCTGTACGGGCTCTACGATCATTGCAGCTGGCTTCATGATGCCAGACTCATCATCGTTCAACATGCGTTCGATGTAACGGATACTTGCGTTAGCCCCTGCTTCTCCGCCAATGCCAAACGGGCAGCGTAGGTTGTATGGGAAAGGCATAAAGTGCACGTCAGACATCAAACCGCTGCGACGTTCTTTTGTACCTAGGTTACCCATCATGCCCATGGTGCCGTTGGTCATGCCATGGTAAGCACCACGGAAAGCAAACATGGTATTGCGACCTGTGGTTTGTTTGGCTAGCTTGATCGCTGCTTCAACAGCATCTGCACCGGATGGGCCACAGAATTGAATCACTGAGTTGTTTGAAAACTCTTGAGGAAGAAAGGCTTTCACGCGCTTGATAAACGTCTCTTTTGCTTGAGTCGTAATATCAAGAGTTTGGTATGGCAAACCAGAATCGAGCTGGTCTTTGAGTGCTTGGTTAATCTCTGGGTGGTTATAACCCAAAGAAAGTGTACCTGCACCGGCTAAGCAATCGAGAAACAGTTGGCCACGAGTATCTTCAACTAAAGCGCCACATGCTCGTTTAATAGCAATCGGCAGGCGTCTTGGGTAAGAGCGAACATCCGACTCATGCTGTTCTTGCTCTAGCAAAATAGCGTCAGGTGTTAGGTCGTACGTTCCCTCTAAGATAGGAACCATAGTTGAAAATGAATTTGCGATAGTGTTGATATCGACTTCAAAGGCGGTAGTCATAAAAATTCCCTTGAATATTTCATACTCACCTCCATCAAACGCAAATACACACCAGCCCTCTCGATTAACAAGAGTTCGTAATGAAATACGCATATTGTCTAGAAATGAGATATAGCTGTACGCCCGCATAAGTCAAACGACGAATACGAAATTAAGCTGCCTTAAGACAGTGATAAATTGTTAGCGAGAGCTCAAGGTTCAGTAATGCTACTGTTTTGAAGAATTGGACATTTTTGCAGGATCGGACAGCTATGAGGAGCTTGTCCCTTTGGAAATGCAGAGCTGATTAGCAATGTTGTAGTTAGTATGTTCAATGTTGGGTTTCCCATTAGCATGGCGAACTGCGCCATAAGTATCCCGTCTATCAGCTAAAGGACTAGCCGATACCTACCCTACGTAATTTCCCAATCAGCAAGAATGGTCATTACGCGTATCCCCCAGAAAGCAGTCGCGGCTCTTTTTGAACATCGGCCGTTCCGAGATTGCGCGGGAAAGTAACATAAAGTGAAACGAACTATCAATAGTTTTTAATAAACGCTTAATTAATACGCGCAGTGAGTGACAAATTGCTTTAATTATCGCCAATATAAGTTTAAAAGCGAGATCCCCGGTTCGTTCGTCCCTCCACGCCCGAGGATGACGGTGTAGGTATACAAATGTTACTGGTGAGAGTTTAAAGCTAACCTTAGAACCATAGGCGACCTCATACCGAACCTTACACTGAAACCAGCAAAGTTCAGTACACGATAAGGGAGTGAAAAGTTAATCACCTGCCCGCGCCACATCATTCCCTAGTGCTAGAACGAGTTCATAGGGAGTCTCGCTTTTAAAAACTGAGTGATATATACGTATTTGATAACGGAGGTTTTGATATAGAGATGAAGCTTGGCTGCGGGGTCAACTCGTGACCTGGTATCTCAAATAGCTTTAGTGTGTTTCAGATGCGAAAAAGGCTCATCATTTCTGATGAGCCTTTTTCAAATTGGAGCGACACACGAGGTTCGAACTCGTGACCTCAACCTTGGCAAGGTTGCGCTCTACCAGCTGAGCTAGTGTCGCATTTGCTTTATCGAGATAAAGACTTGTAGATGGTGCCCCGGGCCGGACTTGAACCGGCACAACGCGAACGTCGAGGGATTTTAAATCCCTTGTGTCTACCAATTCCACCACCAGGGCACGCAATTCTTTATTGCGATGCCGATTACTGAAAAGTAAAACACCATCTTATGCTGATGCCAATCAACATACAAAATTTGGAGCGACACACGAGGTTCGAACTCGTGACCTCAACCTTGGCAAGGTTGCGCTCTACCAGCTGAGCTAGTGTCGCATTTCATTATTCTTCTCTTAAACAAGAGATATAATGGAGGCGCCTCCCGGAGTCGAACCGAGGTCCACGGATTTGCAATCCGCTGCATAGCCACTCTGCCAAGGCGCCTTACTAACTCCAATTAAATCGCTCATTGCCATCCTCTTGGGTACGGGGTGCATTCTACGGATTCGAGCGGATGAGTCAATAATATTTTTGTATTTTTAATTCGTTTGAATAGATTTCATACTAAACAGGCTAAATAGCTGACTTTATGTGCAAAACGCACCGTGTATCGGCTATTCAAAAGAGATCTATATCACATTAGATATCCAGTATTGATTATTTGACCTTAGGTTAAAGATCAAAAAAGCGAGCCTCAGCTCGCTTCTTCATCAATGGTGTTTTTCGTCTAACAAATCGTCTTTGGCGGCCATTAAGTATTGTGCCATCGACCAGTAGGTTAGAATCGTTGCAACGTAGAGCGCGATATAGCCAACCCAAATCATCCAATCGTCATAGCGCCAGATAAGCACCCACAACGCGAACATCTGAGAAACCGTCTTAACCTTACCGACCCAAGAAACCGCAACGCTTGCACGTTTACCGATTTCAGCCATCCATTCGCGAAGCGCAGAGATGATGATCTCGCGAGCTATCATGGTCACAGCTGGAATAGTGACCCAAATTGAGTGGTAATGCTCGGTAATCAAAATAAGAGCCGTCGCCACCAGTACTTTGTCTGCGACTGGGTCAATAAAGGCACCAAAACGAGACGTTTGCCCTAACTTACGAGCAAGCATGCCATCTAACCAGTCAGTAAAACCCGCTACCCAAAAAACCATCGCAGCAGCAAAAGGAGCCCATTGGTAAGGTAGGTAAAAAACAACAACGAATACTGGGATCAAAAATAGTCTCAGTAAGGACAAAATGTTAGGTATATTCAAACGCATATTATTGGGCTCTTATTAATTGCGCTTTAATGGTGCGGGATTTTTACTATTGTTTCAATGCTTGATAAATGTTTTCTGCCAAAGAATGACTAATGCCCGGCACTTTGGCTATTTCTTCAACAGTTGCACGCTTAAGTTCTTGTAAGCCACCCATGTATTTCAGCAAAGCTTGGCGACGCTTTGGCCCTATCCCTTCAATTCCTTCCAAGGCACTGGTTCGGCGCGTTTTACCACGCTTCGCTCTATGCCCTGCAATCGCATGATTATGGCTTTCGTCACGAATATGCTGAATAAGGTGCAAAGCGGGAGCATCACTTGGCAAATTAAACTCTTCCCCTTCAAGGGTAATGAGAGTCTCTAAACCAGGTTTACGCGTCACGCCTTTGGCAATACCCATCATTCTCGGTCTGAAAGGCCAATCTCCCCAATATTGAGAGATAATCTCATGAGCGCGGTTAAGTTGCCCTTTACCCCCATCGATAAAGATAATGTCTGGGATCTTATCAACATCAAGTTGCTTCGAATAACGTCTCTCAAGCGCCTGAGCCATTGCTGCGTAATCATCACCGCCGGTAATGCCTGTGATGTTGTAACGACGATACTCGGGCTTAACAGGGCCTTCTTGATTAAACACCACACAAGACGCGATGGTACTTTCACCCATGGTATGACTGATATCGAAACATTCCATGCGCTTAATTGCATCCATCGACAGCACTTCTTGAAGTTCTTTGAAACGCTGATTAATCGTCATTTTGTGATTAATTTTAGTGGTAATCGCCGTTAACGCATTAGTGTTCGACAATTTAAGATAACGACCACGAGTACCGGAAGGGTTTGTGTTGAAGTGGATCTTGCGACCCGCTACTTCACACAAGGCTTCTTGAATAGGAGTGACGTCTTCCATCAAATCAGCATTCAGAATCAAACGAGTTGGAATGGTTCTCGCTTCATTATGTGCTAGGTAATACTGGCTTAAGAAGCTAGAGAAAACCTCTTCACGTACCGTATTGTTCGGAATTTTAGGGAAATGGCTTCTACTGCCCAAGACTTTGCCTTGGCGAATCATCAAGATATGAATACACGCCACGCCATTCTCTTGAGCAAAGCCCAACACATCCATATCTTCCATGGAGTCGTCAGATACGTATTGCTGTTCTTGCACGCGTCGAATCGCTTGGATCTGGTCACGGAAAGTCGCAGCTTGCTCAAAACGAAGCTCACGGCTTGCTGTATCCATCTTATCGATGAGCGTTTCAAGCACTAACTTATCTTTTCCTTGCAGGAATAAACGAACATAGTCGACCAGTTCGCTGTACTCTTCGTCAGAAATGATTGAGCTAACACATGGCGCAGCACAACGGCCAATCTGATACATCAAGCAAGGACGAGTTCTGTTGGCGTAAACCGTATCTTCACACTGGCGAGCAGGGAAGATTTTTTGGATTAGGTGTAGTGTCTCACGCACAGCGCCGGAGTCAGGGTAAGGACCAAAGTATTCACCTTTTTTCTTTTTAGCACCACGGTGCATCGACAAACGAGGATGCTTGTGACCGCTAATGAAGATATAAGGGTACGACTTATCATCACGCAGGAGCACGTTATATTTTGGCAGGTACTGCTTGATGTAGTTGTGCTCAAGAATAAGAGCTTCGGTTTCCGTGTGCGTTACAGTGACATCAATCTTTTCGATGTTGCTGACTAGAGCCCGTGTTTTTTCACTGTCGACTTTTTTACGGAAATAACTAGAAAGGCGTTTTTTGAGGTTCTTAGCTTTACCGACGTAAATAACGACAGCCTCAGCGTTATACATTCGATAAACGCCGGGCTGCTCGGTTACTGTCTTGAGGAATGAGACTGAGTCAAACAAGTTGGTCACTATACGATCTCAGTGTTAAAGGGTCTCAGTGTCTAACATTCCATGTCTAATCGCTAAGTGCGTCAGCTCTACATCACCACTGATATCCAGTTTGCTGAACAAACGGTAGCGGTAACTATTGACTGTCTTAGGACTTAGATTGAGTTGTTCTGAAATATCCGTCACTTTCTGACCTTTGGTAATCATCATCATGATTTGAAGTTCACGTTCAGATAAGTCTGCGAATGGATTTTCAGACGCAGGCGAGAATTGGCTCAAAGCCATCTGCTGCGCAATTTCTGGTGAAATGTATCGCTGGCCACTGTTGACCACTCGAATTGCATTGACCATTTCATCCGGACCTGCCCCTTTAGTAAGGTAACCAGCAGCTCCAGCTTGCATCACTTTAGTTGGAAACGGATTTTCCGTATGAACAGTTAAAACGATGATTTTAACATCAGGGTTGAAACGCAAGATCTTCTTGGTTGCTTCTAAGCCACCAATACCAGGCATATTCATATCCATCAAAATAACGTCAGTATTGTTAGTACGACACCATTTTGCAGCATCTTCACCGCTTTCAGCTTCCCCTGCTACGTTCATTCCACGGACGTCTTCAATAATACGTCGTATCCCTGTGCGAACCAGCTCGTGATCATCTACAAGGAAAACATTTATCAAACTTGTATCTCCACACTATTAATTGGCTCTGCAACCACTGTGTCGTTTCATCTGTTTGAAACAATCGGACAAAGGAACAGTGGATCGCAGCATTGAGTACATCTTAACTTAATTACTAAAAAAAAGCTCTGTTGAATATGTGCTGAAACACTAACTTTAGCAAGTACTTATTTATAAACAAGTAAACTAAAATCATAAGCTTTCACTAAAAATCAACTAGTTAAAACAACACCCAATAAAATTACATAAGATAAAGATATTTTCAATACCATTAAATGGCCATTCTCGACTATTTCACTTTTTTGCTTACAGAGTCCCGTTATCTACTGCTGTTAACAAGTATTTAATGACTATCTTCGCAGCCTATTGTGCGTAATCTGGCGCTAGATGGTAGTATTCACTCCCCCATATCAATAGGTTATTACATTGGATATTCAGCAAGGCTTTGTACTTACAAGACAGGCGAGAGATTTTTCTGGGCGTACACAAATCGACTTGTGGTTAAGCACGCCTCAAGGCCCTACTCTTCTGACTATTCAAAACGAAAAGCCGGTATTTTTTGTTGCTCAATCTGATGTGGCCGCTTGTGAGGTTATTGCGACTAAAGAGTCGATAGACTGCCAATTTAAACCGCTTGAGATCGCGACCTTCGAACAAACCCCTCTCGCGGCTTGTTATACCTCACTATCACGAAGCAGTTTTGGTTTGGCACAAGCCTTTAACAACGAAGAAATCCAGACTTTTGAGAGCGATATTCGCCTTGCGGATCGCTTCCTAATGGAACGTTTTATCAAAGGAAGTATTGAGTTTACTGGAACGGCGGTACAAAAAAATCAACATCGTCGAGTCTCCAATGCTAAGTGCAGAGCGGGTAACTACTTACCCTCGCTTTCGATGGTTTCTCTGGATATCGAATGTTCAGAAAAAGGCGTGCTCTACTCTATTGGTTTAGACAGCCCGATGGACAGCCGAGTGATCATGATTGGGGAGCCACAACAAGCCGAAACCAAGATCCAGTGGGTCGCTAATGAGAAAGCACTGCTCGAAGCGATGATCGCATGGTTCTCTGAATTTGACCCCGACATCATCATTGGTTGGAATGTCATTGACTTCGATTTTAGGCTCTTACACAAGCGGGCGGAATGGAATGAGGTAAAGCTCAATATCGGTCGAGACAATCAACCTAGCTTCTTCCGTAGCTCAGCACAAAGCCAACAGGGCTTTATTACTATTCCAGGGCGTGTCGTTTTGGATGGCATCGATATGCTGAAAACAGCAACCTACCACTTCAGATCTTGGTCGCTTGAATCAGTCTCACGCGAACTACTTGGTGAAGGTAAGGATATTCATAACGTTCATGACCGCATGGATGAGATTAATCGAATGTTCAAGTTCGATAAGCCCTCACTGGCTAAGTACAACCTGCAAGACTGTGTGTTGGTAAATCGAATCTTCGAACACACCCACCTACTCGATTTCGTTATAGAGCGCTCTCGCTTGACCGGAGTTGAGCTAGACCGTGTTGGCGGATCTGTTGCAGCCTTTACCAATTTATATTTACCTCAGATACACAGAGCAGGTTATGTTGCCCCGAACCTAGAGCCAGAGAACTGGATTGCTAGCCCCGGAGGCTATGTGATGGACTCAATTCCTAACCTGTATGACTCCGTTCTGGTGCTCGACTTCAAAAGCCTATACCCGTCCATCATTCGTTCATTTTTGATTGACCCTATGGGGTTAATCGAAGGGTTGAAATTGGAAATCGGCCCAGCTGAAAACCAAGCCGTTGATGGCTTTCGCGGTGGGCAATTTCACCGCACCAAACACTTTTTACCAGAGATGATCGAAAACCTTTGGGCTGCTCGTGACGTCGCAAAGAAGAACAACGAAAAAGCCTTCTCTCAAGCCATTAAGATCATTATGAACTCTTTCTACGGCGTGTTAGGTTCCTCTGGCTGCCGCTTCTTTGATACTCGCTTGGCGTCATCAATCACGATGCGTGGTCATGAAATCATGAAACAAACCAAGGTTCTGATCGAAGACAAGGGCTACCAAGTAATTTATGGGGATACCGATTCGACTTTCGTTTCCCTCAATGGCAGTTATGACCAAGATCAAGCCGACGAGATTGGCCATCAACTGGTCGCTTATATTAACAACTGGTGGACTGAGCACCTAAAAGAGACCTATAACCTGACCTCAATTCTTGAATTAGAATACGAGACCCACTATCGAAAATTCCTGATGCCAACCATTCGTGGTTCGGAAACAGGCTCGAAGAAGCGCTATGCCGGTTTAATCAACCAAGGCGACCAAGAGAAGATCATTTTCAAAGGGCTTGAGAGCGCGCGAACAGACTGGACACCACTCGCGCAACAGTTCCAACAAACCTTGTATGAAATGGTCTTCCACGACCAAGACCCAACCGACTACGTCAGACAGTTTGTTGATGAGACTTCAGCAGGTAAGCATGACGACTTGCTGGTTTACCAAAAGCGCCTGCGTCGCAAGTTGCATGAGTACCAAAAGAACATTCCGCCACAAGTTCGGGCTGCCAGAATGGCTGATGAGGTCAATGCAAAACTAGGGCGCCCACTTCAGTACCAAAACAAAGGACGTATTGAATACTTGATTACCTTGAATGGCCCAGAGCCCAAAGAGTATTTGAAGAGTGGTATCGATTATCAGCATTACATCGATAAGCAGATTAAGCCGGTGGCAGAAGCAATCTTGCCTTTCATTGGTTTAGATTTTGAGAGAGTCAGTGGGCAGCAATTAGGCTTATTCTAAGATTCGTATCGAGGTTCAATCAAAACAAAAAAGCAGAGGAATGTTCAATTCGCTCTGCTTTTTATATCTGTAGGTTGCGAAGTTCTATCCGATTCGAAACTCTGTTTTCTGATATTGCTTAACCAGCCATTCCCCAAACCCATCCAGAATGCCGATCACTGAACGTTTCGGAATCGGTCGGCCTGAAAGCAATATACCCAGTCGTTGGATTTCGACCTCTCTGTCTGGGTGATACTTCAAGAACTGCTGACCACAAGCAACGGGGTTATCAAACCAATACTTATCACGGTACATCACCAAAGAGTAGCTTGCTCGTAGCAGCTTCTTGGCGATGATCACTTGCGCTGAGACTTGCTGTTCAGGCGTTGTTGCTCGCGCAATTTTGTTTCGATATACCGCTAACCAGTTTTCAACGTCCATATTCCAATGCTTGGCTATTTCCCAACTAGTTTCGAAATCACCATAACAATCTGATAAGTCTTCACCGTATACACACACCGACAGGTGCTTGAGCATAAAACCCCACGTGAAGATATTGTCGAAGTCGACCACTTCACTCACCAATGTGGTTTTTATTGCCACTTGAGTGACCTGTGGGGAGCTCTTTTGGAAGCGCCATTTAATGGTGTTTAACAGCGTAGTTCGCTGCTCAGGAAACGGACGGTGTGTCACCACAACCACGTCAAGATTTGAGCGACCGGCTACCGCTTGCTTGCGAGCAACACTGCCATAAATATAGACACTGTGAAGATTAGAACCCAGCCCACCTTTTAAGAAGGTAATCAGATCGTTAACCACAGGTTGAAATTCGGGTTGAAAAGGCTGTGTAGGGTCAATAACAGGTAACTGCATAGGTCGTTTCGGCAAATAAAATCATGATTTAACTGTGACTCTATGATCGCTTAGGTGACTTTATGATTCAAGCTATTCCTATTTATAGCATCTCCGAGATATAATCAGCGGATAGACCCACTAAGGACAAACACAAAATGCCTAGAGCAAGTGAAATTAAAAAAGGTTTTGCTATCACAGTAGAAAGCAAAACAGTCATTGTTAAAGATATCGAAGTAACAACACCAGGTGGCCGTGGCGGTCAAAAGATTTACCGTTTCCGTGGTAACGACGTAGCAACTGGCGTTAAAACTGAAGTTCGCCACAAGGCTGACGAAATCGTTGAAACGATCGATGTAACAAAGCGTGCAGTAATGTTCTCTTACGTTGATGGCAACGAGTACATCTTCATGGACAACGAAGATTACACACAATTCATCTTCAACGGTGAAACTATCGAAGACGAACTACTGTTCATCAACGAAGACACTCAAGGTATGTACGCTATCCTTATCGACGGCAACGCAGCAACACTTGAGCTACCAACGTCTGTTGAGCTAGTTATCGAAGAGACTGACCCTTCAATCAAAGGTGCATCAGCGTCTGCTCGTACTAAGCCTGCTCGTCTTTCTACAGGTCTGACTATCCAAGTACCTGAGTACATCGCGACTGGCGACAAAGTAGTAGTAAACACTGCTGAACGTAAATACATGAACCGCGCAAGCTAAGATACTTATTATGACCGAAGCTAACGACCTAATGTCTTATGACGACGCAATTGATACTGCATACGACATCTTCCTAGAGATAGCACCCGATAACCTTGAACCTGCAGATGTGATTCTATTCACGGCTCAGTTTGAAGACCGTGGCGCTGCAGAGCTTGTTGAAACAGGTGATGATTGGGTTGAACATGTTGGCTTTGAAGTCGACAAAGAAATCTACGCAGAAGTGCGCATTGGTCTTGTGAATGAAGCTGATGACGTTCTAGACGACGTATTTGCTCGCATGCTAATCAGCCGTGACCCAGAGCATAAGTTCTGTCACATGCTGTGGAAGCGCGACTAATACGACTGCTGGCGCTCAACTTCATGAGTAAACAAGCACTCATGTAAACGAGTTAAAAATCTAGCCGAGCCACTTGCTCGGCTATTTTTATCACGCTACTTCCTTGCATGAGAACTCTCTTTCTTTATCAACTTTATATTCACTGATATGACCAAAGCAAAAACAGACACACAATCCAAAGGCTATGCTTGCATTGGCCTAGTTAACCCAAAGACGCCTGAAAACGTAGGCTCTGTAATGCGAGCGGCTGGCTGCTACGGCGCTAACTCTGTGTTCTACACAGGCACAAGATACGATCATGCGCGAAAATTCCATACCGACACCAAAGAGAAGCACTTAGAGCTGCCACTGATTGGTGTTGAAGAGCTGAAAGACATTATTCCAGTAGGCTGCGTGCCTGTGGCCGTTGATCTGATTGAAGGTGCGAAGCCTCTACCGGATTACAAACACCCACCACGCGCGTTTTATATTTTTGGCCCAGAAGATGGCACGCTAAAGAAAGAGATCACTGATTTCTGCCGCGACACGATTTACGTTCCAACCAATGGTTGTATGAACCTCGCTGCATCTGTGAACGTGGTGCTTTACGACCGCTTGGCGAAGGGTGATAACTTTTCGAATCATAAGTAGAAGATACGAGATACGAGATACGAGATACGAGATACGAACAGATTATAGATGCGCGTAAACGAGATAAGAGATGCGAAGAGCACGCTTACTGCGTTTATGGCAGCATGCTTTCGATACTCGATTACTCGCATCCCGCACCTTCTATTTGCTTAGATGTAAAAAAACCTGCTCAATGAGCAGGTTTTTTAGTATTCAGAGCTTTAAGACAATAAAGCTTTAAGCTTAAGAAGTCATGTAATTACTGACGTGTTCTTGGCTTAGCTGGTTTAGCCGGACGACCATTGTTCATCTTTGGCTTGCTTTTGTTAGCCTGAGGCTTGCCTTTTGCTGCTGGTGCACTGCGACCTGAATCAGGTGTTGTAGTACCACGAGTAGCTGGCTTCTTACGTTTAGCTTGGTTGCTACGGCCTTTTGGCGCATTTGCGCGCTCTTCGTGACGCTTAACAGCGCGACGAATTTTCTGGCTACGAGAACGCTCACGCTTGCGAGAAGTGTTTGAAGGATCAAGGTCCAACAGTGTCTCTTTCTCTGGCTTAAGTTCTACAAGCTCACGCAGGTAGTTTACTTCTTGAAGATCTAGCTCTTTCCAACCGCCACGAGGCAGTTTCTTGTCAAGGTAGATATCACCGTAACGTACACGCTTCAAGCGGCTTACTGTTGTTTCTTGTGATTCCCAAAGACGACGAACCTCACGGTTACGACCTTCGTTAATCGCTACGTAGAAAGTATGGTTCATACCTTCACCACCAGCGTAAACCACATCTTCGAAACGAGCCATGCCGTCTTCTAGTTCAACACCGCGCACAAGGTTCTTAACCTTCTGTTCAGTAACTTCACCAAATACACGTACTAGGTACTCACGCTCAACCTGACGGCTTGGGTGCATTAGACGGTTTGCAAGTTCACCATCGGTAGTGAAAAGCAAAAGACCAGACGTGTTCGCATCAAGACGACCAACCGAAATCCAACGAGAACCACGGATCTTAGGTAGACGATCGAAAACTGTGCGGCGACCTTCAGGATCATGACGAGTACATAGCTCACCTTCAGGTTTGTAGTAAGCTAGTACACGACAAACCACTTCTTCAGACGCTTTACCTGAAACAGTATGGCCATCGATACGGATCACTGAGTTCTCGTCTTCAAGACGCTCGCCCAGTTTCGCAACTTGCCCGTTAACACTTACACGGCCAGATTTGATTAAACCTTCTAGTTCACGACGAGAACCGTGACCAGCTCGCGCTAAAACCTTCTGTAATTTTTCGCTCATTTACTCTTTTCTACCTAATTGTCGTCTTCACAGACGTCGAATGAATTTTTCGCGACCAAATCGCGGTCGCGTATTATCGCAAATTACCTGCCAAAAAGCACTTGTTATTTACTTATGGCAGGCGCTCTGTATCGTTACAGGCTGTTAACCAGTAATGCGATTATTCAAACGGCGCTGGATCACCGGCACCACGGCGCAGAATGACAGCATCATCGTCGCTGAAGTCAATCACTGTGGTCGGTTGTTCACCTAAGTAGCCACCATTCAAAATAACATCAACAGCGTGTTCTAGGCTGTCGCGAATTTCTTCTGGATCCGACTCTGTTGTCTCATTACCCGGTAAGATAAGAGACGTAGACATCAATGGCTCACCCATCGCTTCTAACAGGTCTAGAGCGATCTTGTTGTCTGGTACACGAATACCAATGGTTTTACGTTTCGCGTTCATCAAACGCTTTGGCACTTCTTTGGTCGCTTTAAAAATAAACGTATAAGCACCTGGCGTATGGGCCTTAAGCAGACGAAAAGCAACGTTATCTACGCGTGCATACAGTGACAGTTCAGACAAGTCACGGCATAACAGAGTGAAGTTATGCTTATCGTCGATACGACGAATCTTACAAATACGTTCTAGTGCTTGTTTGTTCTCAAGCTGACAACCCAGCGCATAGCCTGAGTCTGTTGGATAAACCACAACACCGCCATTACGAACAATCGCAACCGCTTGATTGATTAAACGTGCTTGTGGGTTATCTGGGTGTACATAAAAAAACTGGCTCATTATTGATCCTCGTTATCGAATCTCTCGACTCTATCATCAGAAGGAGCTGCTTCACTTAGATACTGACATCGCTATCAGATGGTGAAACCGTTTGAAACTCCCAATCTTTCCATACTTCTTCGACCCCAGAAGGTAACCAGAGATTGCGTCCAAGTTCCATCCAAGGGGATGGATAATGGAAGTCACTGCCTTGGGAGGCTAATAGTTTGTATTGTATAGCATAATCCGCAAGAGTGCGTCTTTCTTGTTGTGCTTGTTGAGGTTGTGCCACTTCCATCGCGTCGCCTTTTGCCTCAACAAATGCAGTCAGTAGGCGCTTAACCCACTTAGCAGTAAAACCATATCGGCCTGGGTGCGCTAATACCGCTTGCCCACCAGCGGCGTGAATGGCCGTGACAGCATCACTCATTGAGCACCAAGTTGGTGGCACGTAACCCGGGTTATTGCGAGTAAGAAACTTTTTGAACACTTGCTGCATGGTTTTCGCATAACCGTTATCGACTAGCCACTTAGCAAAATGGGCGCGAGTGATCGGTGCATCGCCAGCAATCAACTTAACCTCTTCTAATACCCCTTCGCGTGTTGCTTTCTCAAGGCGCTGGGAAATCAGTTCGGCACGGCCAATACGGTGCTGCTTCTGTTGTTCAATAAGAGCTTTCAGCTCTGGTGACTCAGGGTCGACGTTTAAACCAACAATATGAATATCTTTGTTTTGCCATACTGTTGAGATTTCGATGCCATTTATCAGCTGAATAGGAAGATTGTTATCCGCAATATAGTTACGCGCTTCAGCAAGCCCATCCGTCGTATCATGATCTGTAATCGCTAACGCTTCGATGTTAAAGCTTAGCGCTCGGTCAATTAGCTCAGGTGGAGTAAGTCGGCCATCTGAGGCTGTTGTATGACTATGTAGATCAATTCTCATATATTCTTTTTCGTTGTTTTCAATTTTTATCGTTATATTTGTGTCAACACACTTGACCCGCAAGCGGAAAACTAGTTAACTAGTACACAAATACGAAGTATCACATTTGATAGGTTCACCATGTTACAAGAATTTAACCAAGACCATAAAGATAAAGTTTTAGAACTTTCTTCAGTAGAAGCAAGTTCAGAGCTTAATTGGTGGCGCACTTGGACAAGTTCTTGGTGGGCTAACGTATACTTCTAATTAAACAGTTTGTTTATAAAAAAGTTATCACTAAGCCCGCTTCCATAGCGGGCTTTTTAATTTGTCGAACATCTCACATTCAACTGACTAACAAATCATCGAATTGACCATATTCTAGATTGGGTGAAAGGTATCTTTATGCGACTATGTACGGCAGGAAATTTAAAGAATCATAAAGGAGGTCTTGTGAACAAGGCCATTGAAATCAAAAAGCTGGGAACCATTGAGGTCATCAATTCTTCAGTTCCTTACTCGCAAGATCCAACCAGTGTTTTCCATACCTTGTGTGAAAACAAAACGGACAGTTTGCTGTTGGAATCTGCTGAGATTGAATCTAAACAGAACCTGACAAGCCTACTCCTTATCGACTCTGCTGTTCGCATTGTATGCCGCGAACATGAAGTAACCTTTCAAGCCCTGACTGAAAACGGTCAAGCGCTTATCGAACACCTAACTCAAAACGTGAAAGCAGAGATTAAATCTGATTTGACGGATAACTTACTGACGCTGACTTTTGTTGAGTCGAGCAACGAATTAGACGAAGACTCACGCTTAAGAGAAGCTTCTTCTTTCGATGCACTACGTTTGGTTCAGCACAGCTTTGAGCAAGACGCTGATAATAAGCACGCGTTATTCATGGCTGGCCTATTCGCTTACGACATCGTGGCGAACTTTGAACCGCTAGGCGATGCTGAAGCAACCAACAACTGCCCTGACTTTGTATTCTACGTGGCTGAAACCCTGCTTCGTTTCGACCACCAAGAGAACCAAGGCCTGCTTCATGCAAGCTTGTTCACTAACGATGAAAGCATCAAAGCACAACTAACTGAGCGTTTAGCCGACATTCAAACGCAATGTCAGTCACTGAAAGCAATCACAGAAGTGACACCACTAGACAACGTGGAAGCGGTACCAAGCGTTTCTGATGAAGATTTCTGTCAAACGGTTCGTGACCTAAAAGAATACGTAGTAAAAGGCGATGTGTTCCAAGTCGTACCATCACGCCGCTTCACGCTGCCTTGCCCCGCTCCACTGGCAGCTTACAAAGAACTAAAACAAAGTAACCCAAGCCCTTACATGTTCTACATGCAAGATGAGCTATTTACGCTGTTTGGTGCCTCTCCAGAAAGCGCGCTGAAATACGAAACTGAAACCAACCAAATTGAGATCTACCCAATTGCGGGTACTCGTCGTCGCGGTAAGCGTCCTGATGGTCAAATCGATTTCGACCTAGACAGCCGTATCGAGCTTGAACTGCGCACCGACAAGAAAGAAAACGCTGAACACATGATGCTTGTCGACCTAGCTCGTAACGACGTAGCGCGCATTGCCGAAGCTGGCACTCGCCACGTGGCAGACCTGCTAAAAGTAGACCGCTACAGCCATGTCATGCACTTGGTTTCTCGTGTTGTTGGTCAGCTACGTGAAGATTTAGATGCCCTACACGCTTACCAAGCTTGTATGAATATGGGCACCCTAACAGGCGCGCCAAAAATCCGTGCAATGCAGCTTATCCGTGATGTAGAAAAAACGCGTCGTGGTAGCTATGGCGGTGCGGTAGGTTACCTAACAGGTGAAGGCACGTTAGATACCTGTATCGTAATTCGTTCTGCTTACGTTGAAGATGGTGTGGCACAAGTGCAAGCTGGCGCAGGTGTGGTATTCGATTCAGACCCACAAGCAGAAGCAGATGAAACTCGCGGCAAAGCGCAAGCGGTCATCTCAGCGATTCAAGCTGCTCACACTAAAAACATCTCTAACAAGAAGGAGTCGTAATCATGGCTGATATTGTATTCATCGATAACTTCGACTCGTTCACTTACAACCTTGTAGACCAGTTCCGCTCATTGGGTCACAACGTAAAAATATACCGTAACAACATCTCTGCAAAGGTAGTGGAAGCGGCAATCAACGAACTAGACAACCCTGTTGCTCTACTTTCACCAGGTCCTGGCGCTCCAGCAGACGCGGGCTGCATGCCTGAGTTAATTCAGCTGCTAAAAGGCAAGGTGCCAATGATTGGTATCTGCTTAGGTCACCAAGCGATCGTTGAAGCTTATGGAGGCACCGTTGCAGGCGCAGGCGAAATCATTCATGGTAAGGTGTCGATGATGGAGCACCAAAATCATGCGACTTACCAAGGCTTACCTTCTCCACTGGCTATTGCTCGCTACCACTCTCTGGTTGCTACCCATGTATCAGATAGCCTAACGGTAACCGCTGAAGTCGATGGTTTGGTCATGTCTGTGGTTCAAGAACAAGACAAAGTATGTGGATTCCAATTCCACCCAGAATCAATTATGACAACCTACGGTGCAACGCTTCTAGCGAACGCTATCGAATGGGCTCTTGAGAAGAACGACACTCTTGATAAAAAGGCTAACTAGGAAACGATCATGGAACAGATTAATAAACTTTACGAACAGCAGTCTCTTACTCAAGAAGAAAGCCAACAGTTATTCGACGTTATCATCAAGGGTGAACTAGACCCAATCCTGATGGCTTCTGCACTGACTGCACTGAAAATCAAAGGCGAGACGCCAGAAGAAATCGCCGGTGCGGCGAAAGCACTGCTTGCTAATGCAAACCCGTTTCCACGCCCAGATTACGATTTTGCAGATATCGTAGGTACAGGCGGCGACGGTCACAACACCATTAATATTTCGACAACTTCAGCATTTGTTGCCGCGGCATGTGGTTTAAAAGTTGCGAAACACGGTAACCGCAGTGTATCGAGCAAATCAGGCTCTTCTGACCTACTGGATTCGTTTGGCATCAACCTAGCGATGACGGCGGAAGACACGCGTACGGCTGTCGATGAGCTTGGCGTAGCATTCCTATTTGCTCCGCAATACCACGGTGGCGTGCGTCACGCGATGCCAGTTCGTCAAACGATGAAAACACGTACTATCTTCAACATACTTGGCCCACTAATTAACCCTGCTCGCCCTAACATCGAGCTAATGGGTGTTTACAGCAAAGAGCTTGTACGCCCTATCGCAGAAACCATGCTGCAAATGGGCATGAAGCGCGCGGCGGTTGTTCACGGTAGCGGACTTGATGAAGTCGCCATTCACGGCGAAACGATCGTTGCGGAGATCAAAGATGGAGCAATTCACGAGTACACAGTGACACCGGCAGACTTTGGTTTGAACACTCACCCGCTTGAAGCAATCAAGGGCGGCGAGCCAGAAGAAAACAAAGCTATCACAACAGATATCCTGACGGGTAAAGGCACTGAAGCCCAAGTTGGCGCAGTAGCCGTGAACGTTGCTCTATTGATGCGCCTATTTGGTCACGAAGACCTAAAAGCCAACGCACAACAGGCCATTGACGCGATGAACTCTGGCAAAGCCTACGAGCTTGTACAAAAGCTTGCTGCTCACGCCTAACGAACGACGAATTGAGACAAAGAACATGACACAGACTACCGATAAACTGTCGACCCACGTTTTAGTTAAAGAAGCTGAAATGGCGGAAGTATTAGCAAAAATCGTTCGTGATAAATACCAATGGGTTGAAGCGCGTAAACAAGCTCAGCCACTGGAAGGGTTTAAAGCAGCGTTAACCGCAGCAGACCGCAGTTTTTATGATGCACTGAGCGGCGAACAGACGGTTTTCATTACTGAATGTAAAAAGGCATCACCGTCAAAAGGTTTGATCCGTGACGAGTTCGACCTGGACTACATTGCATCGGTTTACAACAACCACGCTAACGCAATTTCAGTGCTGACCGACGAAAAATACTTCCAAGGTGACTTTGAGTTTTTACCTAAGGTTCGCAGCATCGCTAAGCAGCCAACCCTGTGTAAAGACTTCATGGTGGATACCTACCAAGTTTACTTAGCTCGTCACTACTCGGCTGATGCTATCTTGTTAATGCTATCGGTATTGGATGACGAAGAGTACCAAGCTCTTGCTGAGGTTGCTCACTCACTCAACATGGGTGTCCTTACTGAAGTCAGCAACGAAGAAGAGTTGCATCGCGCAGTCGCTCTGAACGCTAAGGTGATCGGCATTAACAACCGTAACCTGCGTGACCTGTCGACGGATTTGAATCGTACAAAAGAACTAGCCCCACTACTGCGTGAACTAGCACCTAATGCAGTCGTAATTTCCGAGTCTGGTATCTACACACACCAACAAGTACGTGACCTTTCAACATTTGCAGATGGCTTCCTAATTGGCAGCTCTCTTATGGCAGAAAAGAACCTCGAACTGGCCGTTCGCAAAGTAACGCTTGGCGAAAACAAGGTATGTGGTTTAACCCACTCCGATGATGCAGCAAAAGCGTACCAAGCTGGCGCGGTATTCGGTGGTCTGATTTTCGTTGAAGCGTCTAAACGTCATGTGGATATTGAAGCGGCTCGTTTGACGATGAGCGGCGCACCTTTGAACTACGTCGGTGTGTTCCAAAATCATAGTGTTGCGGACGTAGCTCACACAGTTTCAGAGCTCGGTTTGTTTGCTGTACAACTGCACGGCGATGAGTCTCAAGCGTACGTTGATGAACTTAAACAGTCACTGCCTGAAAGCGTTGAGATTTGGAAAGCTTACGGTGTGGCTTGCGACGCTGAGAGCGCGTTACCAGAATTACTGGAAAGCAACGTGACTCGTCACCTGCTAGATACCAAAGTGGGTTCTCAAACTGGCGGTACCGGTCAAGCGTTCGATTGGAGCCTGATCAACAACCAAAGCGCAATCATGTTGGCCGGTGGTCTAAACCCAGAAAATGCTAACCAAGCGGCTAAGTTGGGCTGCTTAGGGTTAGACCTAAATTCAGGTGTTGAATCTGCTCCAGGTAAAAAAGACGCAGACAAACTGCAACGCGCTTTTGCAGAGATTCGTAATTACTAGTCAGGCTTTTAAAAGCAATAATCAGCACTAGAGCTAGAAAGCGGAAATTAAAACACATTTGTGAGCTTTGCCTTGCGAGGCTCAAACAAGACTAAAAGACTTGGTGTGAAGACACGCCAATAGAATTGAAGGAATAAGATAATGGCTAAACTCGATGCCTACTTCGGTGAATACGGTGGTCAATACGTACCGCAGATCCTAGTGCCAGCACTAGACCAACTTGAACAAGCATTTATCGATGCACAAGCCGATCCTGAGTTCCGCAGTGAATTCATGACGCTTCTTCAAGAGTACGCGGGTCGTCCAACGGCACTAACGCTAACTCGCAACCTAACTAAAGGTACAAAGACCAAACTTTACCTAAAACGTGAAGACCTACTTCACGGTGGTGCACACAAAACCAACCAGGTACTTGGTCAGGCTCTACTTGCTAAGCGTATGGGCAAAAATGAAATCATCGCTGAAACAGGTGCGGGTCAACACGGTGTGGCGACGGCTCTCGCTTGTGCTCTATTGGGTCTTAAGTGTCGCGTTTACATGGGTGCTAAAGACGTTGAACGTCAAAGCCCGAACGTGTTCCGTATGAAGCTAATGGGCGCAGAGGTTATCCCTGTTCATTCTGGTTCTTCTACGCTAAAAGATGCATGTAACGAAGCACTTCGTGACTGGTCTGCAACTTATGAAGATGCACACTACTTACTAGGTACGGCTGCGGGTCCTCACCCATTCCCAACCATCGTTCGTGACTTCCAACGCATGATTGGTGAAGAAACCAAGAACCAAATTCTAGCTCGTGAAGGTCGCCTTCCTGATGCTGTTATCGCTTGTGTTGGCGGCGGTTCAAACGCTATCGGCATGTTTGCTGATTTCATCGAAGAAGAAACGGTTCGCCTAATCGGTGTTGAGCCAGCGGGTAAAGGTATTGATACCGACCAACACGGCGCGCCGCTTAAGCACGGTAAAACAGGTATCTTCTTTGGTATGAAAGCACCATTGATGCAAGATGAGAACGGCCAAGTAGAAGAGTCTTACTCTGTATCTGCGGGTCTAGACTTCCCATCAGTTGGCCCTCAACACGCTCACCTGAACGCAATTGGCCGTGCTGAATACGAAAACGTAACCGATGATGAAGCGCTAGAAGCGTTCCAATCTATCGCACGTAACGAAGGTATCCTCGCAGCGCTAGAGTCATCTCATGCTTTAGCTCATGCAATCAAAATGGCTCACGACGAACCAGAAAAAGAACAACTATTAGTCGTTAACTTGTCTGGCCGTGGTGACAAAGACATTTTCTCTGTACACGACATCCTTAAAGAGAAAGGAGCACTATAATGGATCGCTATCAATCACTCTTCACTCGCTTAGCTGAAAAGAATCAAGGCGCATTTGTACCATTCGTAACGGTTGGCGATCCTAACCCTGAACAGTCTCTTAAGATCATGGAAACTTTGGTTGAAGCAGGTGCTGACGCCCTTGAACTTGGTATCCCATTCTCAGATCCACTGGCTGATGGTCCAACAATCCAAGGTGCGAACATTCGTGCGTTAGATTCTAAAGTAACGCCGGATGTGTGTTTTGATCTTATTGGTCAAATCCGCGCGAAATACCCAGAGCTACCAATCGGCCTACTGATGTACGCGAACTTGGTTTACGCACGTGGTATTGAGAACTTCTACGAGCGTTGTGCGAATGCTGGTATCGATTCAGTATTGATTGCAGACGTACCAACTAACGAAAGTGGTGAGTTTGTTGCGGCCGCGAAGAAGTTTGGCGTTCACCCAATCTTTATTGCTCCGCCAACAGCGAGTGATGAAACGCTTAAGTCTGTTTCAGAACTAGGTGGTGGCTACACTTACCTACTTTCTCGTGCTGGCGTAACAGGTGCAGAAACCAAAGCAAACATGCCAGTAACCGCACTGCTTGATCGTTTGAACAAGTTCGACGCGCCACCAGCACTACTAGGTTTCGGTATATCAGCTCCAGAGCAAGTAAAAGAAGCGATTCAAGCAGGCGCTGCCGGTGCTATCTCTGGCTCAGCGGTTGTGAAAATCATTGAAAACAACGTCGAACAACCAGAAGAAATGCTTAAAACACTGGCAGAATTCGTTGTACCGATGAAAGCGGCAACACAGAAGTAATCTTTAGCATTCGCTAAACACCAATTTAGATTCTAAAAGGCACCACAGATGTGGCTGTCTCTTGATCACAAGTCTGGTTAATCAAGAGACTTGGCGAGTTCATACCC
>NZ_JAEFCE010000038.1:0-50036 GCF_016406055.1 Vibrio sp. IB15 | reverse complement strand
ACGGTGAGTCACATATGGTGTCGTTGACCTTCAAGCTGATTTGATCAACAACGCCGTCATCAAGCCAAAAGGTCAGAGAACCACGGTTAATGATTGGTTGTATTGCTTCCTGGTTGTTTTGTCACGAAGTTGAGGTATTGGGCTACGAGAGGGAGTGGACGGAAGTGAGCAGATAGTAGGTTCAGGATTTAGATCCATTAAATTACGCAACAAAGCAACTTTAATATGATCGCAACTTTCCTTAAGCGAGCCCTAATAATCTCAGCAACAAGGTTTGTTGCACTGTCTCTCGCAATGGTCGATATGATCATGTTAGGGCATACAAATATGGTGGCAGTGCAAGATTACACCTTGGCTTCACAAGTCGCTCAGGTTTTCGTTATCTTGGCTGTCGTACTCAGTATTGGTATCAATATTGTCATTGGACAGAACAAAGAGGCACCTCGTCAAACTGCTCAAGAAATACTTGGATATTCAATATGTCTTGGCGTGATTTTACTTGTTATAAGCCTTCTTGTGGGCCAATTTTTTGATGCTACAATCCACGCAACTCAAAGTTATTTTATACTTTCCATTAGTATTTTTCCGTTGGCTATTTATGTTGGATTATGCAACATTTTAGAAGCACAAGGCTTAGAGAAAAAAGTGCTAGCGGTAACAATAGCCAGTGCAATAGCGAATATCGCTTTTAACTATATCGCAATAGCTAACATAGATAATGCTTCTGTAGCGGTATCAATATCAACCCTAGCAATACGTGTTTTAACCTTATTGCCTGTCATATATCTAGGTTTCAAAAATCAGCTCATCGCTACGCCACGATTCAACAAAGAAAAGGTCGGAATACTTGTTAATTTTGGTCGCACAGAAGCATTAACCAGTATCTGCTTCACTGGTGGTATTTCAATTTTAGTTCTTACGTTTGCTAGCCTTTATAGCCAAGAGCATACTGCGTATCTTGGATTTGCCCTCAACTTTATGAATAGCTTTTCCGTGCTCTATGTAGGGTTGGTGATATCTCTGTCCATTTCACTCTCTCAAATGGACAAATCCTCTAATGAACCTTACTCAATGCTCACAATTATGTTCGGTTATATCCTCGTGAGTGCATTTGGGTTAATTTTACTTGCTGAGGCTATTTCTCAGATCTATACACCTACTGCAACAAATGAATTGGTAAAAGCATTAAAACTCTCTGTCGCAGTGATCGCAATTGATGGTATTGCTCTTGTGTTTATATCTTGGTTAAGAGTTAGAGGCTTTTCTCAACTCCCGCCGCTATTTCGACTTGCAATGATCTTTGTTGGGCTGCCAGGAGCTTTCTTTATTAGCGCTTTCGATAATCCTGTTCTCAATGTCATCTTTTTCATGGCCCTCGGTAACCTTATCGCTGCTCTAGCGTCAATGGTCTATTTTGTGTTTCGTATCAAGCATAAATCTGAAGCTCTTTTAGGAGCTCATCAGTAGATACATTTCTCTACTTCCATACCGCGAGCACAATCTAAAAGTGCTCGCGTCTCTCTTAGTGATCGGAACCTAAAAGCAAACCGTAACGATTTAAATACAAGTGCTTAGCTATTTATCGTCGTTCACACCGAGGGAGCCACACATGGACAACAGGATCACCATCATTGAGTTTCTTAGAGTATTCGAGTTCATTCGCTCTTCAGGGGAACAACTGAACAACAAATATCAAGTTGGTGAGATGATAGCTTGGCATGATTACGATGGTTACACCTGTTGGCTAAGCTACAAAGACGTCACCGTGACACTGATGTTTCATGGTTCGCTGAAAATTGAGTACGACAACGCGTCAAACTACTCTGAATTCATCCACCATTGTCTGGGAATACTCGCCACGGAACCTTCTGCGGACTAATGAGCAATGGAGTAAATCATGAACGAGGCAAACTTCACAGCGTACCATCTGCATAAGAGAATAACGCCTTTATGGTTAACCCTCAGCGTATCGTTGCTATGGTCTGCAACGTCAACAGCAGGAACAGAGATGATTGATTTCACGCAAGCAAGCGAACACCAGAAATGGTCTGCAATCAACGATAATGTAATGGGTGGCATTTCAACAGGTGGGCTCATTTACGATGGCAAGCAGAGCCTATTTAAGGGAGACCTATCATTAGAAAATAATGGTGGATTCAGCTCAATAAACCGCTCTCTTGAATCGTTAAATCCCGCGGTTAACAACGTAGAATTATCCTTTGTTGGTGATGGACGCACCTACCAGTTAAGGTTCACCACATGGAAAGACGGCTATAAAACCAACTACAAGCACAGCTTTGAGACCATCCAAGGCGAGCAACTCAAGAAAGTGTTCAGACTAGAGGACTTTCAAGCCGTGTTTAGAGGCCGATTACTCAACAATGCACCAGAACTCAAAGCTCAAGACATCAAACAGTTCGGCTTTTTGATTGCAGACAAACAGCCTTTGCCCTTTGAATTAAAACTGCTTCAGATTCAATTCAAAGCATCCGAATAAATTGGAAAGATCACAGATGAACAAAGCCCCAGACACCGGTCGCTTTGCAAACAATGTCTGGGGCTCTTCTTTTCAAGCGTCAAGACTCAACCAATGCTCAAGGGTTCAAAACGCCTATATTCTAGGTCATTAACATTTAGTATTTGATGGCAGTTTTACCAATCGATGCACTGCTTTCAATACGTTGGTGCGCCTCTTTCAGCGTATCTGAACTCAAACCATTCAGTGTTGTGGTTAGCGTAGATTTGATACGCCCCGCATCAATCAAGCTCGCCGTTTGGAACAAGATATCTTGCTGCTTCTGAATGTCGTCGGTGTTGAACAGCGAACGAGTAAACATCAGCTCCCAAATGAAGCCTACTGACTTACCTTGTAGTGCAGAGAGGTCAATCTCAGTATCAAACTCAACAATTGAACTGATCATGCCTTGCGGCGCAATCAATTCTACCATCGCATCCCAGTGACCTTTTGTGTCCGCAACATTGAAGATGTAATCCACATACTGGATGCCTTGCTCACGCACTGATTCAACCAAGTTACGGTGGTTCACTACGTGGTCTGCACCCATGTCTTTTACCCACTGCTCGGTTTCAGGTCTTGACGCTGTCGCAATAACATTAAGGTTAGTTAATTGCTTCGCTAGCTGAATAGTAATAGAGCCAACACCACCAGCACCGCCAATGATCAGGATAGACTTTTTCTCTTCAAGACGAACACGCAGGCGATCAAATAACGCTTCCCACGCAGTGAGCGTTGCAAGCGGCATAACAACCGCGGCTTCATCCGTTAAGCTTTGTGGCGCTTTAGCTGTGATGCGGTAGTCAACGGCTTGGTATTCTGCGTTAGCGCCCATGCGTGTTACGTCACCCGCATAGTACACACGATCGCCTAACTCGAAACCTTCAACGTTTGTGCCTTTGCCAACCACTTCCCCAACAGCGTCGTAGCCCAACACTTTTGGTTGCTCAAGTGTCTTATCTTTTGCGTTGCGAATTCGGATTTTTGCGTCTGCAGGGTTGATAGAAGTCGCACTCACTTTTACTAGTAAGTCATTCTCTTTTAGTGCCGGCAGGCTCGTTTCAAATTCAAACAGGCTTTCTGGTTCTGTAATCGCTAGCGACTGAGTAAATCCGATGGCTTTCATTGTAGATGGTAGTGACATGGTGCTTCTCCTTAAATTCGATAATTGAATCTTAGAGATTTCTCACTTTAGATAAACAGCCTAATGTTTGAATTATTATCAAATTATTTTTGATAATAAGGTGTATATACGCAAGCAAAATACTAAGATTAACCACAGCAAAATGGCCAAACTTATGGCGAATAGAGCAACCGATTCACGGCTCAGAACAGGGAAATGACATGCTTCTTGAAGACTTACAAGTAATTTTAAAGGTAGCGGAGTTTCGCAGTATCACAGCAGCCGCCACTAACCTAGACATGCGCACAGCAACGGCAAGTGCGGCAGTGAAACGCGTTGAAGCGGCACTCGGTGCAGAGCTTTTTGTAAGAACTACTCGTCATCTTCGTCTCTCTCCCGCTGGAGAAAGATATTTACCAGAGTGCGAACAAGCGTTGAAAATGTTGGACCAAGCGAAACTCAATATACGCGAGGAGCTTGGTGTCATTGATGGCGAAATTCGAATCGCGCTTTCATCAGATTTAGGGCGAAACCTCGTCATACCTTGGCTAGATGAGTTTCTATTTGATTACCCTCAAGCGACACTTCGAACGAGCATCAGCGACAGTAACATCGACTTTTATCGTGATTCTGTGGATATGGCGCTGCGTTATGGTTCGCCAACTGATGCCAACATGTATGGCTTCAAAATTTGTGATGTGCCAAGAATATTATGTGCTTCGCCTGAGTATCTCGCAGAAAAAGGCAGCCCAGACCATCCAAGTGATTTGGCTGAGCACAACGGACTGCTGTATCAACTCCATGACATGTTACAGGATGAGTGGGTCTTTAACGACGGCACCCAAGACCACAAAGTAAAGCTCAAAGGGAATCGTGCATCCAATGACGCTGACCTAGTTAGGCGATGGTGTGTTGCAGGAAAAGGTATCGCGATAAAGTCTTGTTTGGATATGTCGAGTCATTTGCTGTCTGGCGATGTGGTCAAAATCATGCCTAACTATGAGCCGACACCGACAGAGCTTTGGTTGGTGTGCCCAAGCCGTCAATCCATCACGCCAACCGTTCGTTTACTGAGAGATTTATTCCGTGAGAAAACGGCGGAGATCCTTTCCCAGCTCAATAAGCAAGGTGTCATCAACAGCTAAGCATCTTAATGCTGAATTTCAAACTGGATACAAAAAAGGCGCTAGCGAACAATTGTTCACGAGCGCCTTTGCGAATGACCTATCACCAGATGTGGCAAACTGATTCGCTTACTTTAGAAGATATTTAGTTATTCTTCGATGATGTCGCAGTCAGCACAACACTGAAGCGCTACTTCATGTTCGAACTCAATCGTGTCTTTGCCGTCTTCAAGCAGCTCTGCGATCTCGTCAGCGACTTCTTGCTCATCATCCGCCTCGATTTCACCTTCAAGCTCTTCTTCTGAATAACCAAAGAAGTTCAACAGCAGGTACTCGCGAGCTTCTGCTTTAGTGCACACAACGTTCGCAGTAAGGTCAGGGGTAATCTCACCTTGTGCTAGTGTTTCAGTCAGTTGCGCTAAAACCACCTCTTTCATCGCTGGCGTTAACCAACCAAGATCTGTGCTTACTGTCGTTTTTTTGCAGTCAAAACAAGGCAGTTGGTGAAAGTAGTATTGAAACGTAGTCATAAGTAATATCTTCTTTAAATGTGGTATAGCGAGATTATGCGCGTTTTTTAGCAAAATACTATCTCAATCACAACTCCGAATGACTGAATAGCTAGCTGTCGGTCAATAATTGCTTCAAACAATCACTACCTAAATCGCTACACACATCGGCGTATTCGAAATCGGATCGCGGAATACTTTCGCATTTAGGTCAAACACATCATCAAGTAACGCCTCTGTCATCACCTCGTCGGGCGAGCCTTCTGCCACAACACTACCCTGCTCTAACACCACCAAATGATCGCAGTAACGACACGCTTGATTTAGATCGTGTAGTACCACTACCACCGTTTTGCCTTTGGCGTTCATCTGTTGCATCAAATTCATTAGCTCCACCTGATGCGACATATCTAAATACGTGGTTGGCTCATCAAGCATAACGATGTCCGTATCTTGTGCTATCACCATTCCGATCCACGCTCTTTGCCTTTGTCCCCCTGATAATGATTCTACTGGCTTATCAGCATATTCAAGTACGCCTGTATCACGCATCGCTTGCTCAACAATGGTTTGATCGTCTTTTCCTAACTTTCCCCAGTGAGATACATAAGGAGAACGTCCATATTCGACCAATTTTCTAACGGTAATACCTTCCGGGCTAACTAGGATTTGTGGCAGAAGCGATAAAGAACGTGCAAGCGCTTTATCGCCATAACTTGATAATGGTTTACCTTCAAACGACACCTCTCCCGACATCGGTTTATTAATTCTTACCAAGGTTTTTAACAAAGTGGATTTACCACATCCATTGGGGCCAATTAATGCGGTAATTTTCCCTTTAGGGATTGAAACCGTGAGGTTTGGGATGATCGTTTGTTTGCCGTACGCGACGGAAAGATTCTGCGTTTTTAGCATGGTTACCAACCTCGATAACGATAAAGAAGAAAAATGAAATAAGGTGCGCCAATCACTGACGTCAGTACGCCGGCAGGCAATTCGATTGGAGGGTTCAAACCTCGTGCGAGTGCATCTGCGCAGGTGACTAAAATGGCCCCTAATAAAGCAGACGCGGGGATTAGCAACTTGTGATTATGCCCAAACAATAAGCGCGCTAGGTGAGGCGCCAATAGCCCAACGAAACTGATTGTCCCGGCTACTGACACGCTGACACTTGCGAGTAACACTGCTGCCAACAATGCGAGAACCTGAATCTGTTTGGGCTTAATACCCAAGGTAGTCGCACTTTCCTGACCCAGTCCCAACACGTCTAATCGCCAAGCGAGCCATAATGCCATTGGTAATAGTAAAACCAACGCCCCCCAGATAAATGGGACTTGCTGCCAGTTCCTACCCCAAAGGCTACCTGTGAGCCATACCATGGCTGTATTGATCTCGATAGGGTTAGTGACGAGTAAGAAATCAATACAACTGGCCAGAAACGCACTTACTGCAATACCAATTAATGCCAGTTTGGCTGGTGTTGGCTTAGACCACCATGCCAATAAGGCAATCAATCCAGCTGCAAAAACACCACCAAACATCGCAAATATAGGAAGCAAACTCACCGGCGCATTAGGAAACCAAACCAAACTCGCTGTTGCAGCAAGGCCTGCTCCGGCGCTAATTCCCATCAAGTCAGGAGACGCCAGAGGGTTACGTATTACACCTTGTACTAACACGCCTGAAAGCCCTAACCCTGCACCGACACTGATTGCGAGTAACATACGTGGCAACCGATACTGTTGGATAACAAAATCGTCACTAGAGAAAGCAATCAGATGTTCCATCACTTGAGAAATAGAAAGTGATGCAGCCCCAACAAACAAGCTAGAAAAGGCCATCAGCATAAGCAGCCCAAGCAATAACAATAGCTTCGCATTATGATGCATTAAGACCTCCTCGTAGCTATGAGAACAAAACAAGGTGTCCCTAATAAAGCGGTAATGACACCCACTGGCGTTTCTGTCGGGAAAGCAATAGCTCGCGACAACGCGTCTGACCAAGATACCAATGCAGCACCAGCCATAGCGGAAACGGGAATTAAAACATGGTAATTATGCCCAACCATAGGACGAACTAAGTGGGGAATTAACAATCCGACAAAGCCAATAGGCCCGGCAATAGCGACACTCGCGCCTGCCAGCAAAACAATGGTCACACTACAAATGAATCGCGTAAGGCGGATGTTACTGCCTAGCCCAACCGCAACCTCCTCACCAAGCGCCAGTAAATTAAGGTTGCGCGCCAAGCTAATAGCTAACCCTAGCCCAACCATTATCGGGGGCCACAACATTCGCCATTGTTCATCATCCACCGTAGATAATGAGCCTGTAAGCCAATGCAGCACGCTATAAGCCATATCGTCGGCAAGAATCAATGCTGCTCGAGTCAACCCAATCAGTAGTGCTGTAATGGCTATGCCCGCTAAAACCAAGCGCAAAGGGTGAGAACGTGCGGAAAAAAAACCACCGAGGATCATCACAGCACCGCCACTTAACGAGGCACCGATAACAGCATTAAGAATTGGATTTAGTTCACTGACAACAGGCACGCCTATGGCAGCTAAAGCCATAAAACAGGCAGCACCAGAATTAATACCAAGAATAGAAGGAGATGCGAGTGGGTTTCTTGTTAAGCCCTGCATCAATAGGCCCGCAACCGCTAGACTCGCTCCAATCAACAACCCAGCATAGGTTCTTGGCGCTCTCAAAGTCGCCAAAATTTGATGAGTCATATTGCTCGTATCAAACGCAAACCAATAGCCAACTAAGTCATTAAGAGTCAGAGAAAAGTTGGACCATCCCAGCATCGAAGCCGCATAGCCAGATAGCATCAAACACAACACTGACAACGTAAATACAGTGGCTCGCCACGGTAATATTGTCAGCTTTCGCTTTCCGCTAGAAGTCAATATCGTTCTCATGATCGTTCCAAGATCTGCTCTAGATTTTTCGCCATCTGTTCAGCCGCTAGCATGCCTCGATTTAATGACCAAAGTGCTGGTGACACTTCAACAACTTGACTATTTTTTGCTGAAGTCATTAGGTTGAATAACGGGTTGTTCTCCCAATCGTTGATCACATTAGGATGCGAGTAAGCGCCCAATAGCAGCCAGTCCGGATTGGTTTTTAGCAGCAACTCAAAGCTTGTTGGCAAATACGCTTTTTCAGTAAGCTCTTTAATCGGGCTCGCAATTCCCAATGTTGTCAGTACTCCTCCAGCATAAGATGCAGGACCATGAAGCCACATTCCTTTATCCGATACGACAGCAAACTGGACGGTTTGCTTTAGAGAGAAGTGGCTCTTGAAGCCGAGCATAGCTTGATGATGTTGTTGAATTCGTTGCTCCATATCTGATTGCTTATCAAGAGCAACACCAATTTTGAGCGCTGATTCCAAATTTTCTTGATAAGTTTCTCCTCGGCTTTTTAATAGCAAAGTCGGTGCAATTCGCTGTAGATCTTGATACACAGCTCGATGACGTTCCGCATCTGCGATAATCAAATCAGGCTTGAGCACAGCAATAGCCTCTAGACTAGGTTGAGATCGCATGCCAACAGACTGCCAAGGATCAACCAAGTCTCGTACTGCTGGAATCACTCGTGTCACATCATTATCGTCGGCTACACCAACGGGAGAAACGCCTACCGCGGCTAATGCATCAACAAATGAGAATTCCAGCACAACAATACGCTGTGGCGTGGTGTTAATCTCAAACTGACCTTGCTCATCTTGGATGACTCTTGTTTTGGCCAAACTCGAAAATGAAATTAAACACATCACCAATGCAGCAAGACTTAACCATAATCTATTCATTGGGCGTAATGTATTCGTTGAAACTGGTTGAGAGTCGTTTCCCATATTAAATTATCCTCTAACGCTAGAACCGTGAAAGTCGCCAAGGGTATTGGCGACTTTTATTCGTTATGATTTTCAATTAATTACTGATTAGAACTGGTAATTCAGATCCAAGGTATAAGATCGCCCTGGCGCCGGATAGCGACCAACAGGGCTGGTATCAATGCCTCGGAAGTAATAGTCCTCATCAAACAAGTTGTTGACAGCGAAGTTCATGCGCAGGTTGCTACTCTCATCCTTGTATAGATCGGAGCCCAAATTGAAGTTCCATACCATATAGGCTGGGACTTTGCCCGTCGCCCCGATAGCATCCTCGTCACTCGTGTTCGCATTGTCAGAGTATGACTCGCTGAAGTAGTAGCCAGACAAGGTGGTATCTAGCTTGCTAAATGCGTAAGTCGCATCCCAGCTAAATTGATGTTTTGATGTGTAAGGCAGTTGATTGCCCTTGTTTGCACCGTCTTCTTCAATCGTTGCGTCTAGGTAGTTATAGCCCGCCCCTAAGCTCAGAGCCTGAAGAGATTCCAGCGTGTAACGGCCGGAAAGCTCAACACCTTGGTGGAGTGTTTTTCCAATATTGTCGAAAGTTTCAGTCGCTTTTTGCCATTGAAGCTGATCTTCAAAATCGATTCGGTAAAGCGCTACGTTGAAACTGGTTGAATCTTGGTTGTAGCGAGCACCCAACTCATAACTCCATGCAAGTTCACTGCCCTCTTCACCTTTACCACGGATGTAAGCAATTTGTGGTGCTCGCAAAGATTTCTGAGCATTGGTATAACCTACCCATTGCTCAGTTAAATGGTACGCCACCGTTAAACCAGGCAACCATTCTGTGACTTTGTTATTTGTCTTTTCCGCCTTACCTAGATCGTAAAATGCCATATCTATTGATTCATATCGAATACCAGGTGTTACCTTTAACACATCATTAAACAAACCAATTTCGTTACTGATATAGCCAGCATAAGCGTCGGTGTCTAAGTGCCAGTCACGTGGGGTCGTTGTCAAGCCACCAGCAATCGGCGTTTGAGTAAGCTTGTAATCGATATCTTCGTTGACGTAGCGAGCCCCAACAATTACGTTTTGGGTCACTGTATTGCCGTCAAAATAGATCGCGAGTTTAGGCTCTACCCCATACACCTTAAATTCACGTGGTGACGTACGAATATCAGTCGATGGCTGCGACGGATCAGACCACGCCACATCTTTAGTACTGTTGTAACCCCACTGGAAGAAACGCTCAGAACGATGGCCAAAGGTCAGTACTTCCAGCTCGGCACTATCAGCAATATTCAAATCATGTAAATATTTTAAGCTCCAACGCGTCGATTTACCTTGGTACTCATCATAAGGGCGCTTGGATTGTGTACGGTCTTTCTCGTAATCTTCTGGCGATAAAGCACCCGGCATTTGCGTGTCAGCATCATAACGCTGCACGAAAGCTTGTAGTTCTTGAGTATCACTCAGCAACCACTGTAACTTAGCTTGGAAGTTCTTAACGTCTGTATCGGAATGTTCACGGAAACTTTCCCCTTTTAAGAAGTTACCTTCCACTTGAAGTGCCAGCACATCATTCAGCCAACCACCAGTACGCAGATAAATATCGTTCAACGGGGTATCGCCATCTTCAAAAACGGTTAAGCGATTACTCATTTCCGTTTGCCATTGGTAAGGAATAGGCTTGGTCACTAAGTTGATCACACCACCCACGTTGTTTGGCCCGTACTGAACCGCCGCACCACCACGCACAATATCAATACGATCAAGCATCGAAAGCGTCGCTGGGAAGATAGATTGTCCAGTATGACCATAAGGCGCTAGAGTAAGCGGCACACCATCCATTAGAAACTGAGCATGACCACTTCGACTTGCCTTCAAACCACGAACTGAGATGTTAGGCAGAACACCGGTGCCTGTTTCATCTTGAACCTTAATACCAGGAACACTTTGAAGAGCAGAATCAACCGAAAGCGTACCCGTTTTTTTAATCTGTTCATTGGTCAAAACGGTACGAGCGCCAGGGTACTCTCTCACGTCCTCGAGCTCTGAGTTCCCTATCAAGCTACCGGTAACGACGACCGTTTCCATGGTTGTTGTTTGAGCTTCAGACGCTGCAAGTACGCTCATCGAGGTCACGGAAGTGATGGCTATTGCAAGAGCACTTAAGCGCAACTTTTTGTGCGATTGAGCACAGGGGTTACCATCCAAATTCTGGTAAGGCATGAAAATCTCCTAAAAAGGCAGGTTAAGGTCAAAGGCGCTACCATCGATTCGATATGTCCTTTGACCTTTTGGGCTAAACGGCCTCGAAATAAGGCCAAAACCGTTCGCTATTTGCTAGCAAACAAAAGTGTTTATAAAAGATCTTATATTCAGAACTGATAGCCATAGCTGAGCATGAATTCAGCTGGTGCACCGTAACCAACCTGGTTGGTGCCAGACTTACCATTGGTTGTTCCGAGAATGTATTTCTCGTTCAGCACGTTGTAAGCATTCGCTTGGACTTTGTGACGACCGGTGGTGTACGCCGCCATCAAATCAACCGTGGTGTAATCCCCCAATGCGACGGCTTCGTCATTACCCGCATAGCGGTCGCCGACATATTTCACACCGCCACCTAAACGCCAGTTGTCGTCTAGCTGGTAGGTACTCCACAGTGAGAACAAATGATCAGACACGTCGTTAGGTTTCTTGCCTGTCTCTTTGTCTTCAGCATCGAGGAAGCTGTAGCCAATCGAAATATCCCATTGCTCAGAAATCTGGCCGCGAGCTTCCAATTCAATGCCTTGGTGACGCGCTTCAATCTTGTTGACGACATCCCCGTTAGTGTTGGTTTCAGGCTGTTCTTGATCAATTTGGAAAAGCGCTGCATTGAGCATCAAGGCGTTATCCAATAGGTAGGCTTTTGCACCGACTTCCTTTAGATCGGTATGGAAGAACTCCGCTAGCTTCGGATTGATATAAATACCTGAGTAAGGTAATTGCCACGAACGAGCTAAGCTTGCGTAGACCGACGTGTCATTATTGATTCGGTAAACCAAACCACCACGGTAGCTCACCTTGTTATCATCTAAGTGCTCTTTAGCTGATCCTGCCTTTTGTTGTTCCAGTTCCATTGAGTCGTAACGTACGTTACCTATTACTGATAGGTCGCCAAAGGTATAAACATCTTGAATGTATACGCCAGCGGTCGTTGTGGTGTTATCACGGAACGGTTTAAAACCCGGATCAGGTGTTGGTCCAGCAACAGGGTTGTATATATCATTTGGAGGTAGAGTTTTATCGCTTGCAAGCGTAAGGTCGATATTGATTTGATTGTAGTCTGCACCAATCATCATTTGATTAGAATCGGTTTCCCAAACGAGTTCCGATTGCAAGGTCGTCGTGGTACGTGGGTCGTAGCCGAAGTTGTTCACGGTTTGAGAGACTTGATCCCCTGTCACCGTTCCTTGACGCGTGCCCTTTTGTTCTAGCTCGATATGATTGTAAGCAGCACGGTTGGTCCATGACCACTCACTGTTCAAAAGCCACTCGTAATTAACGCCAACACGAATGCTATCCGACTCTTGGTAATCGTTGGTACCACCGTAAAAAGTACTTTCAGAAACATCGACTGGTTTACCATTTTTGGATGGAACACCACGATAAGGCACTAATTCTTGGTGAGCATATTCAACATCGAGATCAATAGTGTGTCCATCAGAAGGCATCACTCGAATCGTTGGGGCAATAAAGAAATCGTTAGAATCCACATGATCGACGTAAGAATCGGCTTGGCGATGCTCCACATTGATACGGCCATTAACCTTGTCTGAAAAAGCCATTGAACTATCAACTTGTCCAACAAACTGGCTGTTGCTGCCCACACTACCATTTACATTGGTGAAGTTTTCACCCTCTGCACGCTTAGTGACTAGATTAATGATACCGCCAGCAGAACCTCGACCATAAAGCGCACCAGCCGGGCCTTTAACAATTTCAACGCGCTCAATGTTTGCGAGGCTTCGGTATGACTGTAAGGTCCCATCATCACGCATACCATCACGATACATGTCATTGAGTGAGTCAAACCCACGGATAACGAACTGGTCTCGGCTACCTTCGCCTAGGGTATTATTGACGCCAGCTACACCATCGAGTGCATCCACTAAACGTACCGCGCCTCGGTCTTCCATTTCTGTCTTCGTGACCACAGATATTGCTTGTGGTACGTCCAACCATTCAACATCTGTCTTGGTTCCTGACTGAGGCATATGTTCTGCATATCCTTCGTATTGGTGACCAATAATTTGCAATGTTTCATCCACTTTGGCTTGTTCTTCAGCCACTGCATTTGGTACGCCAACGACCACCGTCAATGCCCCTCCAATCGCGAGAGCAAGAGGAGATAAGTTCAATCTGATATCCATTTTCTAATTCCGTTTTAATTTATAAATTCTCAACAGCGCGAATGAAAACAAATATCATTTATGTTTGCAATATATATTTTTTGATCTATATTTGCCCGGCAATATGCAACTGCGCTATTAACACCATTATCAATAAAAACAATGGCATAGAAAGAAGCCTTCCCTAAAACCAAGAAAAAGGCCACTTGAATGCAAGTTGTGAGCAGGTAACAACAACGTTTTATAAATTAGGAAAGCCCAATGAAATCTACGATTATTATTGTGAGTCACGTCGTCAATGACGCAGTCACTCACGGCTTCGTACCGACAGCAAAAGCGATGGGGCTTAACGTCATACTGATCACAGATCACAAGCTCAGCCACCTAAAATTGAGTAACGATGACGAGCGTTTTAGCCCAGACGCAATTCTTGAATGTGATGTGTTTAATCCACTCGAACTTATCGAAACCATCACAGAACAAAACCTGAAACCTAGCGCTATTTTTAGTAACAGTGATCACTTGCAAACCTCTACCGCTATCTGTGCGCAATTCTTCGGCTTACCAACAAAAGATTGGACGGTAACGTTGCAAGCAAAGAACAAGCACCTCACTCGCCAAGTTCTGAGCGATAAATATTTACCCAATGTGCAAAGTGAATTGCTCTACCAAGACATAGACTCTACGTTGAACTTTACGTTTCCTGTCGTCGCTAAACCCAAAGAGGGCGTGGCAAGCATAGACGTCCAGCGTTGTAACTCTAAAACTGAGCTGGAGAATTATTGCGAACGCTTTTGGCAGAAACACCCGACGAACCCAATCTTGGTTGAAGATTTTTTGCAGGGCCCACTGATCACCCTAGAAACCATGGGAGACGGAGAAAACTTAGCTGCACTTGGTGGGTTTGATGTGGAACTCTCTGAGCCTCCATTCTTTATTGAAACTGCTGCGACTTGGAATGGCGACAACAGCACTCAATTCAAAGATGAATGTGTCAGACAGTTGAAGGCATTTGGCGTAGGCTTCGGTGTTTGCCACAGTGAATTCATTATCACAGAGTCAGGCCCTGTATTAGTTGAAATTAACTATCGCAGTATTGGAGATGGTCGTGAGTTCCTACTCGACAATCTAAGTGGAGGAAAGTGGTTCAGCACCATCTTAAGCCTACACCTCGGCAGCAAGCTAGACCCTTCATTCCAAATAAGTGGCAGTGCAAATGTCCACTATGTTGTGGCAAATCAAAGTGGCGTCATCGAGGGGACATCTACATCTTTCATTCATCAAGATGGCGATATTGTCACGCAGCAGCAGGTACTCAAACACCCGGGTGACGCCTTCCTACAAAGCTTTTCCAACAAAGATTACCTAGCGCGAATTTCTATAGCATCACCCTCAGGGCAAAGTTTAGATGCTGCTCTTCAACGCACTATTTCTCGATTCAATCTAACGTCAAACAGTGAGGTGAACGCATGAGCAGCAACGCTTCATACCTAACTCAGCGACTAGTGGACACTTGCCTTCGTGAAGACCTATTCGGCTTAGTGTCTAAAAGTCAGTTCACAGCCAGAACGCCAGCTACCCTTACTAGTTCGAATTACCCGGATGAGCAAGCATGGGCTCTCTTTTCCCATTCTGATTTCACGCTTTACCTACCTGTCACGCCAAGTTACTACATGCAGCGCTGGGTTTACGGTTCTCCTAATGGGGTGGATGGTAGTGGTTGGCTAATCGAGAAAAAGGGCCAGTTTGAACTTCAGCATAACTATCATGATTGGATTCAATTATTAAAAGCGTGTGCACATGAAAGCTCCCACCCATTGCTAGATGGTTACTTACAAGAACTGGAATGTGCAGAGGAACACAAAGCACTATGTGAGAACGCTTTCCAGCAACATTCTAATTCATTAATGCAGCCAATTTCTAAGCTGACGCATTGGAACCAAAAATTACTGCGTGCTGATCAAATCGCGTCGTACCTTGATCACCCTTATTATCCAACCGCTCGCGCAAAATTTGGGTTAAGTGATACAGACCTCAAGCAATATGCACCAGAGTTTGCACAAAGCTTTACTCTGCGTTGGCTAGCGATTGATAAGTCACTCATCACTTTGACAAGTTCACAGCCACAATGCTGGCCAACCATGGAGCAAGTAGGTCTACCGGGCGACTTTGCTGTGAGTCATCATTTATTCCCAGCACACCCTTTAACACTACAAGGCCTTGAGTCTCTTCCAGAAGGCATTATTGAAGCCCCTACTCCATACCTTGAGGTTACGCCTACACTATCGGTGCGTACCGTTGTTGTGAATTCTGCACCAAATATTCACATCAAAGTACCTCTTATCATGCGTTCTCTAGGTACCAAAAACATTCGCTTAATCAAGCCTTCGACTCTTTATGATGGACACTGGTTCGAGCGCCTATTAACGCACTTGGAACAAAATGATAGCGACTTACAAGGCACGCTATTTCATTGCAATGAGAAACACGGTGGACACGTAGGAGATGACAAGAGCTTCGCTTACATCGTGCGTGAATATCCATTGAACCATTCGCAAGATAAAGCACTCGTTCCCGTTGCCGCGTTGGCTAGCCCAATGCCCGATGGCCGCTTGTTCTTAGAGCACCTCGCCGAACAGTATTATCACAATGACACGTTAGCTTGGTTTAAGGATTACGTTGATCTGCTTTCAAAAGTGCATCTGAGATTGTGGCTTCGCTACGGCATTGCATTGGAGTCCAACCAACAGAACGCCATTATAGCGTTCGGTGCTCAGGGAAAAATGACCTTAGCGATGAAGGACAATGATGCAGCGCGGATTTGGCCTGAGCGATTTAAAAACTTCGAACACCTCTCACCGGTTAAGTGCGATCAATTGCTGGATCAACGCATTAAAGTAAACGAGGAGCTGGCTCTTGGTCAGATGTTCACGACCATCACGTTACAGCTCGATATTGCGGCGATTGTTGAAGCAATGGCCGCACAAGCTATTGCGCCATCGGCTGACCTTTACAAAATAGTGGCAACTAGCCTTTCACTACAGCTAGAGCAACTTCGCAATCAAGGTCATGACGTTTCACTTGCCAACGAGTTGCTATTTGAATCACCGAATCTATACGCCAAGTATTTATTAAGCTCAGGCAGTTTGCTCTCGAAAGAAGCCTCCGGTGCTAGCGATATAAACAAATTTTATGGGTTATCGGCTCCGAACTTCTTACTACTTACCAGTGAAGAAGCACAACACGCTTACTTAGAATCCATCAAACAGAGCGTGAACTAATCCACCATGACCAAACTCATTTATTGTGTGCTGTTCTGCCACTTCATAGCGGCATTCGCAGCCTTAGGCATGCCTCTGTTTTTACCTATGGTATTACCGACACTTGGCGCACATATCGATTCAGATTGGGCAGGCATTTTATTTATTTTGCCAACTTTTTGTACTGCGTTAGCTGCACGATTTTGGGGGCAGTTTGCAGATAAATTTGGCAGACGTCGCTCTCTGTTACGAGCACAACTAGGGCTTGCTGCAGGGTTTGCTCTGTGTGGTTTGGCAGACAGTCTGACAATGTTTGTGTTTGGTCTTATTGTTCAAGGAACCTTTGGCGGCACCATGGCCGCCTCTAATAGCTACCTATCAAGTCAAATTAAAGACGCAAAGACCCTCGGTACCTCACTGAATAAGACCCAGCTTTCTGCTCGTTTGGCATTGATTGTCGCGCCCATCGGCCTAGGTTGGACATTGTCAGACACGAGTCCGCTCAATGCGTATCTGTGGTTGTCTGCCTTGCCTTTGTTAGCATTGGCAATCACCCTAACGCTCCCTGCTGATAACTTAGAGAAATTGGATGTAGAGAAAGAAGCAAAAGACCAAGCAACAAGTCAAAGAGAACAAGCAACACACAAGCCGTTACGCCATCTCTACTGGGTGTTCGGTGTACAGTTCTGCTTTGCTTTTTCGATGGTCGTCACCTTCCCCTATTTCTCACCTTTTGTGCAGCAATACGGTGTGACAAACCAAGCGTGGATAGGCTTTTTATACGCTCTTCCACACGGTGTTTACTTACTCTTTGCCGGAAAAGTTCATCTGTTTTCAGAAAGGCTCAACCGCCGTCACCCGCAAAATACCTTGTACCTTGGTTTTGGCTTGCTCTCAGTCAGCACAGCGATGCACCTGATACCGGATCAAACAACGCTAATCATCGCTCGAGTTGTTTTTGGACTTGGGTTGGTCTGTTGCTACCAAGGGCTGCATCAAGCCTTAGCCAACCAAATCGACCGACAACAAAGTGGCAAGATATTTTCGCGATTTGATGCCATGTCTAAATGGGGTGGCGTTGCAGCAGGGTTAAGCGCGTCTTTTATATCAAGCTTAGGGTGGCTTGAGGTTCCTTTCTTACTTTCTACTTTGATTAGCTTTAGTACGGCTATCGCAATGATCATTCTTTCAAAATTTGGACATCGACATGTTAAACACTCATTCATCTCCAACTGAGAACCGAGCTGAAAACAAGACGCAAATAAATCACAGTCAGGTTCGGCTCAATCAAGAAAAAGCCCAATTAAATACCATCATGGGCGTAGTGAATTGCTACCTGCGTGAATACGCGATACCGAATAAGCAAGTTGATTGGTGCTTCAACTCAGCATCACTACCGCAGACATTAAAAAGAAACTTTACGGCCAAGCAACGTGTGGCAATACATCTCCCACAGCAAAATCGGGCTCAAGAAAGTGGCGTGCTAGTCCTGCCTGTTGAGTACGTCAGTAAGCTAGGAAAAGTAAAACTTTTAGATACACCTTGGTCGAAAATGGCTGGTACTGGCTGGTCTAAATTAGACGCAACTCAAACCCTAACACTGTTACTCAATTACCTTAAACAAGTATTAATGATTCCTTTCAACCATGAGTTGATAGAACAAATGCAGAACAGCTTGCTGGTCACCGAGCAATTCCTAAACGCCGACAGTACACTCCAGCAGCATAATGCCTTTATCGCGTCAGAACAGTCACTCCTCTGGGGACATACTTTTCATCCAACACCAAAAAGTCGTTCTGGTGTAAGTATGGATGACTTACTGGCTTGCTCTCCGGAAGTTGGCGCGAAGGTGCCTCTGTATTGGTTTGAGGTGGAGGCAGCTTTACTGGATATATTGCGCTCAGATACGCGTACATCACCTGAAGCGATGCTCGAACAATTGGCCCCAAAAGAAAGTGATTCAGAATCAAAATTACTTTATCCGTGCCACCCATGGGAAAGCTACACACTTCTACAAAATCCAGCAGTTCAACGTGCGATTGAACAAGGAAAAATTACACCATTAGGCCTAGGTGGAGACAAACTGTTACCCACTTCATCCGTGCGTACTCTCTATCACCCAGACATGGAATGGTTTGCTAAGTTTTCCATCAATGTACGTTTGACTAACTGTGTTCGAAAAAACGCATGGTATGAACTCGACAGTGCTGTTCAGTTAACTTCTATTCTACGTTCGATAAAAGAGAGCGAGCAGCTGCGTAACCCTATATTCAAGGTGATGAGTGAGCCATACGCAACAACACTGAATCTAGAATCTATCGCAGGGCAAGAGACTGACGACATCATAAAAGCGCGTGAATCATTTGGCATTTTGTATCGCGAGAACTTCAAACTTAGTGAAACCGACGTTCTACAACCGACGTTGGCAGGTTCGCTGTTTGCTTATGATCGTGAAGGAAACAGCTGCATAGCGACCCAGCTAAAACAAAAAGCGAAAGCGACACAAAGCCAGTATGAGAGTGTCGCTACCTTGTGGTTTGAGCGCTACTTGCATTGCTTGATTCCAGGCGTGTTTAACTATTACTTCAAACATGGGGTCGCATTTGAACCTCACTTACAAAACACGCTGATTGGTTTCGAAAAAGGCATGCCTTGTTGCGTGTGGATTCGAGATCTCGAAGGTACAAAATTGTTACCTGAATTTTGGCCTTCAGAGACATTACAACAGCTTCCAGAGCGGGCCCAACAATCGGTTTACTACAGCCGAGAACAAGGCTGGAATCGCATTGGTTACTGCACCTTTATTAACAACATCAGTGAAGCCGTATTCTTTATTGCTGAGGGAGACGCCAAACTTGAAGAGACATTGTGGGAGTTATTACAAGAAGCCATCGTTCGTTGGCAGTCAATCAATGGCAAGCAGCCAGAGTTAGTGGCGTTACTTGATGGCGGCTTCTTCCCAAGTAAGAACAACTTCACCACTCGCTTGATGCAAAATGCCGACAAAGAGTCGGGGTACACGCTAATCGCGACACCATGGGCGATTCAAAACACAGGAGAGTGTCATGACTAAGCCAACTCAGCTTCCCCCGTACATCGAGCAAGAAGTAAAACAGCTCGCGAAGCAGCAAAGTCAGCCATTGTGTGCTTACATGTATGACCTAAATGCGCTGGAACAGCACATCAAGCAGATGCGCCATGTATTACCCAAAAACGTGGAACTGTTTTATGCCGCAAAGGCTAACCCTTCTGCGCCAATCTTGAGGACTTTAGCGCCTTACGTTGATGGGTTTGAAGCGGCATCTGGCGGCGAACTTAGCCACCTTCAGCAGCAACAGCTTAATAAACCACTGATCTTTGGTGGTCCAGGGAAGATGCCAAGCGAATTAGAACAAGCGATACAACTTGATGTCGATGCCATTCATGTCGAAAGTATTACAGAACTACAGCGTATCGGAGCTTTGACACAAAAGTTGAATCGACCTGCTTCCATCTTTCTGCGCATGAATATCGATATTGGGGACATCACGCTCAGCAAGCTAGCCATGGGCGGAAAACCGACTCCATTTGGTTTCGATGAAACTGAATTGGATAACGCCATCATGTATCTACGTGATTTCCCGTTAATAGAGTTGAAAGGCTTCCACTTTCACCTGATGTCTCATCAACTCGATGTTGGTCGTCACCTAGCACTCGTTCAACGTTACTTCCAGGTGGTTAAACAGTGGAGAGAACTATACTCTCTTGAAGAACTCATTATTAACCTCGGTGGCGGTATGGGGATCAATTACCAAGATCCTAGCCAACACTTCCCATGGATAGAATTTTGCGACAAATTAGAATTCTTGATCGCTGAAGAACATATGCAAGATTGGAAACTGCGCTTTGAGTGTGGACGCTATATCTCAGCTCCTTGCGGCTACTATGTGATGGAAGTGTTAGACATCAAACAGAATCTTGGCGAAAATTTTGTTATTGCTCGTGGCGGCACGCATCATTTCCGTACACCAGCAGCACAAAGCCATGATCACCCTTTTGCGGTCATCCACAATCAGCAGCACTCGACCATTTCGAATCCAATCCACCACACTACTGCCAATTTAGTTGGTCAGTTATGCACACCAAAAGACGTACTCGCTCGAAACCAAAACATTGAGTACATCGACATCGGTGATTATCTTGTTTTCACCTTGGCAGGTGCTTATGCGTGGAACATTTCTCACCAGAACTTTTTGATGCATGAGCCACCTATATTTCACTACTTTTAAGCTTCGAGGAAACCAAGATAAAGCTTTGGAACTTAATCTCATCCAAAAACGAGCTGTCATCTAGGTAATACCTCGTAAACAAAAAGGCGCTAGTAAACCATCGCTCACTAGCGCCTTTCATCAAGCATCACTATGACTGAGCTTGTGAAGCTCTATTGTCCCCATTCGTTCTGACTTTGTAATTGTGTAACCAGCAACAAAGTAAACCAATACAAAGCCCCCAGAACGCACTTCCGATACCCAATAAATTCGTACCAGAAGCTGTAAATAAGAACGTAAACAACGCTGGCTCTCTGTAGTGGTTGTCTGCCATGGAAACCGCTAAACAGTTCATCAATGTAGGCATCACCGCTAACCCCGCGACAGCGATGACTACCGCTGAAGGAACCGCGCTAAACAAGGACACAAATGACATGCCCATCACGCCAGCTAACAAGTAGAACACGCCCATCGAGATTCCCGCCATATAACGCGTTTTGGGATCGTCATCGGCATTGGGGCCCATACAGATCGCTCCGGTGATTGCCGCAAGGTTATACGCAAAGCCTCCGAGCGACGCTAATAGTAACCCTGTCACACCCGTGGTAGTGATGATCTTCGATGAATCCACTTGGTACCCGTTTGCTTTTAGCACCGCAAACCCCGGTAAGTTCTGCGAAGCCATCGTCACGATGAACAGCGGAATACCAACGCTGATAAGAGAAAAGAATTCGAAATCAGGCATGATGAATACCGGTGTCGTTAAACCTAACGTGACTTGACTGACATCGAGCTTTCCAAAACCAACGCACATCACCAAAGCAATGACGAAAATACTTGGGATCAACAAGTTTCCTAACCTCGATTTAGCCAAAATAAATACAGCAAGCATCACCACCACTATCTGAACTTCTTCCATTAACGATGTAAACAAGCCCAAACCGAACTGCAATAAAATCCCCGCAAGCATAGCCGATGCAATCGACGTGGGTATTTGTTTAAGTACTTTCTCAAATATCCCAGCCATACCGACTAGCGTGATCAACAACGAACTAAACAGGAATACAGCAACTGCCTGATTCATCGTCAGACCTTCAAGCGAAGTAATCAACAGTGCAGCTCCCGGTGTCGACCAAGCCGTCACAACCGGTTTCTTGTAGTAGAAAGAGAGCAATATCGTGGTTGCCCCCATACCAATTCCCAACGCCCAGAACCATGACGCAACCTGCTCTTGAGTTGCTCCGGCACTCATCGCAGCCTGGTAAATAATCGCTGCAGCACTTGCATACCCAATAAATACAGCAATAAAGCCCGTACTAACGTGGGAAAATTTTAGCTTAGTCATGTTATTTTGTTCCTATGTGCGTTATAACGTCCATAAGCTAAACCTAGCACTTGTGCGCTATAGCGTACAAGCTATTTATAGAAAAATTCTTGTAGAAAAAGTATGCAAACAGAAATTAAAGTCGGCACTAACTTAAAACGCCTACGCCAAGAAAAGGGCTGGAGCCTAGATAAAGCAGCAAAAGCGACAGGCGTAAGTAAAGCGATGTTAGGTCAAATTGAACGTGGGGAGTCCAGCCCAACCGTCGCTAAGCTCTGGCAGATCGCATCTGGGTTTGAAGTGTCATTTTCCAGTTTCATCACAGAAAGTTCGAACAATGAGCTGACGAGTTTATTCAGAGATGCAAACGAGTTAAGGCGTGAGGAATATAACGTTGGTTTCTTCGTCAGCTTATTATTTCCTTTTGAGGAAGCATTAGGGTTTGAGATCTTCGAGCTAACCCTCGCACCTGGCTATCAACATGAATCCGACCCGCATAACACTGGCGTTACCGAGCACATATTATGTATCTCAGGAGAGATGGCCGTGCTTTTTGATGGTGAATGGCAAACATTACAAGCAGGGCAAGCCGTTCGCTTTAATGCTAACCAAAAGCACGGATATAAGAACCTCGGTGAAGACAATGCGATGTTCCATAACGTAATTCACTACCCTGTAAAATAATGGTTAGCCTACACATCCGACCATTTATCTCGTATTAATAACAGTGTTAGGATATGCATCTATAAGAATTAGGGAGCCCATAATCAAATGACTCTAGAATCAACACATGCCCTAGTTGTGGAAGGTGGCGCAATGCGTGGCATCTTTGCTGCTGGCGTGTTAGACGGCTTTATCGACCACCAATACAACCCGTTCGATTTCTGCATCGGCGTCTCTACGGGCTGAACCAACTTAGCCTCTTGGTTGTCTAACCAACGCGGCCGAACCTATACGATTATCTCTGACTACTCATGCCAACCTGAATTTATTAACTTCAAAAAGTTTGCCAAAGGTGGACACTTACATGACCTCGACTGGCTTTGGGATCATATCGCACATCACTATCCATACGATATGGAAGCCTTTGATAAACAACCGCTTCCCTTTCAAGTCGTGACCACGGATGTTGAAACCGGTGAACCGCTTTACACGCAGGGTGAAAAAGATAACCTAGAAGAACTCCTCAAAGCTTCCTGCTCTGTCCCTATGGCCTACCGCACGCCTCTGAGAGTAAATGGTCGAAAGATGATAGACGGTGGTGTGGTCGATTCCATTCCCGTGATTGAGGCTTATAAACAAGGGGCGAAACAGATCACGGTGATCCTCTCGCAAAAGCAGGGTTACAAAAAGCGCCCACCGAAAGCACCTTGGCTCTTACGTCGCCTAATGAAAGAGACACCTCAACTGGCTGAGGCCATGATCACGCGTGCAGAACAATACAATCAAACCTTAGAGTTTATTGAGAACCCACCTCACGATTGCACCATTAAGGTCATCGTGCCGGACGATAGTTTTGCTGTCGGAAGATTAACCACAGATAAAGACAAACTGAAGCCGGTTACCAAATGGGGCTGAGAGCAGCAGAGCGATTCGTTACACAAACATAAAGCAGCCACTCAATGCCAAGCAGCCTATTTTAATCTCCGTTCTCTAGCTATAAAACAAAAAAGCGAGCCACTTGGGCTCGCTTTTCAGTATTTAGTATTAGGCTAAATTACAGAAGCTCTACCGATTGCTGAGCAATCACAAACTCTTCATTGGTTGGCAACCTATTAGTATTGCACCTACTCACACGGAGTTGGACAGAAGCATGACAGTGATTTTTCTAAATTAGCATTTAACGGATTACTTCTATTACAACAAAGCCTACAATCTAGTGTACAAACTCACCCATCCACGACACTGGGCTGCTCATCTAAAGGCCCAGACATAGTTTGCAAAGGGCGCCCTAACCTTTGGATAGCCAATAAGTTAGAGTCACTCTAGATTCGCTATGGAAGAGTCAAAACACGGCGAGTAACCTTCTCTATCAAAATCATAAAAAAAGGTAAATGAAACTGAAGAAGCATCAGTGCCATTTACCCACTTTAAATACGTTGGCTTTTCAGAATTGATATTGCATTCCTAAAGTCACCAAGTATTCATCATGGTCATAGAAATCAATATTAGCGTCAGTGATGTCCCACCCACCTCTCGCAATGAAAAGTGTATTCTTCCAATCAAATGGCATCGCATATATGTATGTCGCTGACACACCTAACTTCGTATCTTCTCGAGTTCGCTTCCAGAGAGGGTTTGTGTCATCAAATTTTTGAAGTCCAACGCTGCCCGCTAGCATTGTAATGTGTCGCCCTTTTCTTAGTTGAAATTCAGCTTCGGTACTAATACGCTGACTCTTTAATGCCGAGCCAGAGGCATCAACATCTAGGTAATTGATCAACCACTCGACTCCCCATGATTCACTTAAGTCAGTCATGTAATTTAGTTCAACATAGCTAAGATTCGAATTTCTATCGAGCGCTGCTAGGCTGTCTTCTTGGTCTAAAGAATACTTCCCTCGAGCTAATTCAAGGGACCAATCTGAACCCAAAACTCGGTCATAATTCAAAACAAGACCTTGTACAGCAGCACTTGTCGTCGTTCTATCTGATTGCAATTGATATGGGTTTTTCCAGACTTCTTTCTCCAACAACCCCGGCACCACACCAATCGCTATATTTGAGCCGTCAGTCAAATAATGACGATATCCAGCTTGCGTGTAAAAGTCGCTCGCCATTCCAACAATATCGGTTTTAAAATACACTTCATTTGAATCATCAAAACGATAGTTAAGATCCCAAAACGGAATAACAACCGCTTCATTCTGCCGTTCTTGAGAACCCGAATAGTCAGTAATTTTAGCTTGGGACTCGGTATCCATCACCGAGTTGGTACCATCTACCCCCGTAAAAAGACTGACACTACCATGAAAGCCAGCTGTATTTTGTTCATATGCATACACTGTAGAACTAGCCAACACGCATCCAGCCGCCAACAGCTTAAGGTAACCTTTTAGTGAGAAAGACTTGGTCGCCTTGTTTTTCTGTTTATACTTCAACGAAGGCGTAAATAAAACTGGGTGAATTAACAAGTTTGAGTGAATCATCGTACTATCCTTATGTGCTTTGATAGTCAGACTCTACTTAGACTTGTGTCACAACAAAGTCACAACTCACCGGTTAACTTATTTAAAAATAAACCACAGCTTTAGCTTTGTGAGATGTCACCGACAAATGATAGCGCCAGTTGGCACTCTTACAGACCGCTGAAATAATTTCATCTCCATGACCAAAGCCTTGCCCATCGTGTTCCCTAACATCATTTCCAATCACAAGTCGCCGCCCTTTTAAATGGATGGATACATAGCAATCGGTATAACTCATCGCATTACGGATAAGGTTCGCGACAATGACCTTTGCAAAGTAACTTTCTACTTCAACATCCGAGCGCAAAACTTGTTCTAGTTGGATACTTCGACCAGAGAGCAAAAAGTGATGCTGCTCGATCGTTTCGTTAATGACTGCCTGTAGTGACTTTTTAGGCTGGATCCCCTTTTCTTCCCTGCCAAGTAACAAAAAGGTATTGATCAAGTTATCCATCTCTTTGTTTGCGACTTGAATACGACTAATTATTTGCCGTTTTTTATCATTAACTTCTGCGATTTGTAGAAGATCGGTCGCGCCGAGAATCACATTGACCGGCGTTCGTAATTCATGGCTGGCAAAGCGAGTAAACTGTTGCTCTCGCTTCAAAAAGAATTGAATCCTAGAATAGGCTTGGTGATAAGTCCGATACAGTGCCCCTATTTCATCTTTGCGCGACGAAATGGCACTATCATTAATGTTATCAGATGGATGTTGAATTTGATGGACCAAAAGGTCAATTGGACCGCTAAAATAACCTGACAGTAAGTGAGCAACAACCAGTCCTAAAGCAAACACAACGACCATCATGTACCCAACATAAGCCATCACTCCTTCGCCATAATCGACCATTTGAGGATCCAGTTCAGGGTAATAGACAAAGTGAAGCCACTGTTGTTGAAACGGTGACATAAAAGTCACCGTATGAGCATCGCTAAGCTCAAATTCTTCTATCCCTAAGTTTGTTATGCCTTCAAGAAAACTCGGTTTGTTATCATCTTCAAATTGGTAGACGGCAAGGGAATTATCTTCCGGGCTAGTCCACTCGCCGGCCATTAAGGATGTTTGTATCCATTGTTGTTGTAGTAACTTTACGCGTTGGTTAATAAAACTGTCGGCGGCTATTTCAGTAGCCGCCCACGCAATCACTCCTATCGCAATGACCACCAGCAACATCAATGCCGACATTACGGTAAAAACTTGATGCCTAAGGCGACCAAAGTACCATTGTCTCAATGAGCGTTTCACATTAAACAGCATTAAGTCGATACCCTCTACCACGCTCTGTAACGAGTATCCCTTCTGGCAATGCCTTTCTCAGGCGGTATATTTGAGTGCGTAATGCGCTCGTTTCTTCGGGCTCATCGCCTTTCCAGATTTGGTACGCAATGTCTTGATTATCGACGAGTTTGGGGGCTTTTTTTATGAGTAAGCAAACGATACGTTTTTGAGTTGGGTCTAGAGCAAGTATTTCATCATTAGCCGTGACAGTATCGGTACCGACATCGTAAACCAAAGCGCCGTATCGAAACTCTGGACTTAAGCGGCGTTGATTTCTCGCCTCGAGTGCTTCGACTCTAGCGTGCAACTCTTGTAACTCAAACGGCTTCACCAAGTAGTCATCAGCGCCGGCTTTGAAGCCTGCTAATTTATCCTCAAGTGTATCTCTCGCAGTCAAAAAGATAATGGGTATATCAGCGTGACGACCCGCACGAATAGCACTACAAGCCGTTAAGCCGTTCATTACTGGCATCATAATATCCAATATTATCAGATCAAATCGCGACTCATCTAACAATTGAATAGCGGCCTGCCCATTATACGCAAAGTCAATATAGTGACCAAAGAGCTCTAAATAATCACCTAAATTAGCTGCGGTTGCGTGGTTGTCTTCCGCGACAAGTATTCTCATGTAATTTCCTTTTCAATGACTACTGTATTAGCTCGAAGATTGGTGACGTAATTGTGACATTGGCAAGCGTAATGTGATCACATCAACCAAACGGAGAGTTAAAATGAAAGTATCACCAAAACTAATCAGTTTCACAGCACTATTCGCTTTGTCGTCAATCAATTATGCTCATTCGACGGAAATCGCGCCCTCTGACGTTGCCCTTACACTCGCACAAGCACTCAACCCATCAGGTCAAACCCATACGTATTTAGTCACTGAATCTACGAGAAAAAGTGTAAAAGCGATCAATCTAAGTGAACATTTTGACTATTACCCGAGCGAAGCACTAAGCTTTATCGACCGATACGGCTATAGCACTTTGTCTGACGTACATTACGACCTCCCAGTTACATCCCTAGACTACAAACAACTACTCGCAGCAGGCGGGCAAGGATCTGAGCATATCGCAGCAGGCACTAACTACTTAGAGCACGGAGAAGAAGCAGATATTGACGAAGTCTTCCTATTTCCTAAGTTTTCCAAGCCAACACCAAACCACACTAAGATCCGCTACCAAAAGAATGTACTTCTGGATTACGAGGTAGAGCTGTGTATGAGGTGGGTTAAACCTATAGTTAGCCCTAAACAAAGCGATGGTTATGCGGGGCTATTTGTATGTGGTGACTTTACTGACAGAGCGGAGCTGTTGCGGAAGATTGATGTCGACAACGTTACATCAGGTCATGGATTTAGTGATGCGAAAAGTGGACAATCACGCTTCCCAACCGGACCTTACATTGTGGTTCCCAAAGATTGGAACTCCTTCTTAAAGAGCGTGTCGCTAACCACCTATGTCAATGGTGAGCAGCGCCAACAAACCGCTGCCTCTGAAATGATTCGTGAGCCCAAATCTCTGATTGAAATGATTCTAGAAAAGGGTGAGCAGCCTATCTGGCGATATCAAGGTCAAGACGTCACGTTATTCGGTCAACAAGGGATTAACCCAAACCAAAATCTCGTGACAGGTACCCCAGCGGGTGTAGTTTACAACACTCCAGGATGGGATTACAGAATATCCAAATCCATCAAGTGGTTCGCAACCTTTTCATTCTTAGATTCAGGTCCTGTAGACTATATTCTGGAGCAATACATCGAGGAAAGCTTTGATAACAAAAGTTACTTGCAAGCTGGCGATAAGGTGCAGCTAACCGGCACCTATTTGGGAAGCATAGACATCGATATTATCAACTAGACACCCAAACTAACGACACTTTAATCTTAGTTTGCTCATTGTTTTCTGAACTCCATAAGTACACGTGCCTGATTAATTGGGCGCGTGTATCAATAAAACTTCTGGTGAACAAATTAACACGAATACAGACAGTATTAGCACATCTGAGGACGTGGTAGTTCTAGAGCTGCCAGCGATTTAGATCGCTCTGCGCCTAATTACTTTGACAGTTGTGGCATCAGAAAATTTTTGTTGGGTATAAACCCATAAACAAGATAGAAATAAGCAAAAGGTGTAACACATTTCTAGGCAGAAGTAAGTCACGATTGGCTAGCTGTCTAGAAGAGTCTGAAAGTGATTCCCAGACAACAGAGTATCTAACGATGGCTGCTTTCGGTTTAGGTATTTAGCTATAAGCCTATCCAACATTTAAAACAAAAAATCGAGCGACATGGGCTCGCTTTTCATTATCTGATTTTCTTAGAATCTATTACAGAAGCTCTACCGACTGTTGAGCAATCACGAACTCTTCGTTGGTTGGGATAACCATTGCTACTGCATCTAGCATCTCAGACTTAGCGATGATGCCGTCTGCGCCAAAGCGAGCAGATTCGTTACCAGCAACATCTTCAACAAAACCTAGGATCTTAAGGTTTTTAAGGATCTCACGACGGATTGGTAGAGAGTTCTCACCGATACCACCTGTGAAGATGATGCCGTCTAGAGAATCTAGTGTTGCAAGGTAAGAAGCAACGTATTTAGCTACACGGTATGTGAATACTTCGAAAGCCAGCTTAGCGCCTTCATGACCCTCTTCCATAGCTTCTAAAATGCCACGAGCATCGCTCGTAAGACCAGACACACCTAGGAAGCCAGACTCCTTGTTAAGAGAGTTGAAGACTTGCTCTTGTGACCAACCTTTCTTAAGAAGGTATTCAATGATGCCTGGGTCTAAGTCACCACAACGTGTACCCATCATAAGGCCAGAAAGTGGTGTGAAGCCCATTGATGTATCAACACTGTTACCGTCTTTGATAGCACATACTGATGCGCCGTTACCTAGGTGAACAGAGATGAAGCTAGATTCTTCAACAGGCTTGTTTAGCATCTTCGCAGCTTCACGGCTTACGAAGTAGTGGCTAGTACCGTGGAAGCCGTAACGACGTACACCGAAGTCTGTGTATAGTTCTTTAGCGATTGCACCAGTAAATGCGCGTTGTGGCATTGTTTGGTGGAAAGCCGTATCAAATACAGCGAACTGAGGCAGAGAAGGGAAAGCTTCAATCGCAGCGCGGATGCCGATAGCACCTGCTGGGTTATGAAGTGGAGCAAGATCAGATAGGCTTTCAATCTCGTTCGTTACTTCTTCAGTAATGCGAACCGTTTGAGTGAACTTCTCACCGCCGTGAACGATACGGTGACCGATAGCCACGATATCTGCCGTGAAACCAAGGTCTTCCATCAGGCCTACCAATTTGCCAATAGCAATCTTGTGGTGGCTACCTTCACCCTGAATAGCAATTTCAGTTTTCTCGCCTTGGTATTTCCAGCTCATACGAGCATCTTCAAGACCAAAACACTCCCCTAAGCCACTCAACACTGCTTCACCAGAAACAGAATCAATGACAGCAAATTTTAGGGATGAACTACCCGAGTTAATAACCAGAACAAACGAATTAGACATTGGATATGGATCCTGTTTCAGTACGAATTAGATGAAGTGTTTACTTCAATTTTAGTTAAGCCCATTATTCAATAATTTTTGAATCTTTCAACTTTTGTTTTGAAAAAATCACCAAATCAACACAATTAAGTTGATCTTAGTCATTAATTTATTTATTTCGAGAGCAAAATTAAAAAATAGTTGAATATGAAAATGAACAAACTTACAAAGCAAACGAATGCTTGAACTATTTTTAACTTGATTTGAGTGATCCGGTAAGACGGTCAACATCATGAAACAAAGCAACAATACTCACCCTATCCCACACTCTCCATGCTCTAGAAGTTGAGCCCTGCGTAAACAGACTACACAGCAATTTAAGAGGCTTTTATTACTACTACCTCGACTGGTAGCACGTAATTTAAGTATAGCCTTACAATGCTATACAGCTACGTTAACGGAGCAAGATAGAGTGATTGCTCCCTTCATCCGGGAGTTTGAACAATCATTTCTAACTGGGTTGCAGAAGTAATATTAATCTTGGCGTGAAGTAAGGTGCATTAGTTATGCGCAGTGCGGTCGGAAGAATGAACAAGCAGGCACAAAAAAGCCGAGCATAATGCTCGGCTTTTAAATTCAGTGTCTAGACTAGAGCGTCTAAGCTAAAGGTTGATTAACCTTCGTTGCGCTCTGGACGACGACCACGGTTACCGCCGTTGCCATGGCCACGTTCGCCACGGTAGTTGCCACGGTGATCGCCACCACGGTTACGGTCGAAACGACGCTCGCCATCACGGCCGCCTTCACGGTTGCCATCGCGGTTACCGTCACGGTTGCCACGGTATCCACCGCGACCGCCTTCACGATTACCATCGCGGTTGCCATCACGGTTTCCGCGGTAACCACCACGACCACCATCACGACCGCCACGGCCACCGTTACCACGACGTGGTTCACGGAAATCGTTGAAGTCTACAACAACAGCACCAGCTTCTTTTTGACGGATGCGTAGCTTGCTTAGTTTACCAGCAGTTTCAGAGTTCATTGCTTTTGGCAGTTGAACGTAAGTTGAACCTTGGTCAAGTTTGATAGCACCGATAGAACCTTTAGTTAGGCCAAGTTCGTTTGCAAGTGCGCCAACGATATCTTTAACCTGAACACCTTGCTCACGGCCAACTTGTAGTTGGTAAGTATCCCAGTCTTGAGTATTGAAGTCACGGCCACCGTTATCACGGTTTTCACGACGCTCTTTACGACGGTTCTTGTCACGCTCGATAGCAGCGATCATTGGGTCTTCACCAATGTAGAACAGTGGGCTCTTACCTTGCTGACGCTTAAGAAGCATTGCAGCTAGAGTAGCAGCATCAACGTCTAGAGACTCTTGCAGGGTAGTAATAAGACCTGCGAAGTTTTCTAGAGCTTTGCTTTCTTTCTCTGTTTCAAGCTCAGCACCTAGCTTAGCAACACGTGCTGCAGCAACTTGGTCACGTAGAGGAAGTTGGATTTCTTCCATTGTAGACTTAGTTACGCGCTCGATAGTGCGAAGCATACGAATTTGGTTTGTGCGAACTAGAAGGATCGCTTTACCTTTACGTCCAGCACGGCCAGTACGACCAATACGGTGGATGTAAGATTCAACATCGAATGGGATGTCGTAGTTGAATACGTGAGTGATACGTGGAACATCAAGACCACGAGCTACAACGTCAGTTGCAACTAGGATATCGATAACACCTTGTTTGATGTGATCAACAGTACGCTCACGTAGAGACTGAGGAATATCACCGTGCAGTGCAGCAGCTTTAAAGCCACGTGCAGATAGCCAATCAGCTAGACGCTCAGTGTCTTGACGAGTACGTACGAATACGATTGACGCGTCAGTTTCTTCAGTTTCTAGAAGACGAGACATTGCTTCGTCTTTTTCTACGCCTTTAACAACCCAGAAGTTCTGCGCTACTTTATCAACTGTGTGGTTAGTACCAGCAACGTCAACTTTAGCCGGGTTACGTAGGTAACGGTCAACAATAGTCTTAACCATTGGAGGCATAGTTGCAGAGAAAAGTACACGCTGTGCAGATTCTGGAGCTTGCTCAAGGATCCAAGTAACGTCATCTACGAAGCCCATTTTTAGCATTTCATCTGCTTCATCAAGAACAAATGTGTGTGCTTCATCTAGGTGTAGACGGTCACGAGTTAGTAAGTCTTTAACACGACCTGGAGTACCAACAACAATGTGAGCACCACGGCTTAGAGCGCGCATTTGGTCAACGATTGAAGCACCACCGTAGATTTCAATAACTTTAAGACCTTTGATGTCACGGCCTAGGTTTTTGATTTCCGCAGCAACTTGGATCGCTAGCTCACGAGTAGGAGCCATGATGATTGCTTGTGGTTTGTGTTGGTTTAGGTTGATTTTGTTTAGTAAAGGCAGAGAAAATGCTGCTGTTTTACCAGTACCAGTCTGTGCTTTACCTAGTGCGTCACGGCCTTCAAGAAGAAGAGGAATAGCTGCTGCTTGGATTGGAGTTGGAGAAACGAAACCCATGCTATCAAGAGCTGAAAGGATGTTTTCGTTTAGGGCTAATTCATTAAATTGAATTACAGATTCGGACATTGGGATCCCACTATATATAAGTAAACAAAAGGTCCCGGGAGCTCTACCATTTCCAATACTGATCCAATCAGATACTGATTCCATTCAGAGTTACGAAGCAGTAATAAAACACTTCAAGCCATTAGGGACGTCTAAGGGAGGCGGATTATTCCTTAAATGCATAAAAAAAGCCAGAAAAAATTGAATTACATCACATATTTTTCGGTTTTCTTTCAATACTGGCTATCATATCGTCAAAACTTGATGAATATCTCGTCATAGCCGTTTACATCAATTGAATTGAACCTAGTAAATAAGCCGGCAATTAATTTGCTCTCCTTTCGGCTTTAAGTAGTAATCAGGCTTCGCAATGATTATAGTGTGCTCAATTGTTCTCGTAAGATAAAAGTAAGATGTTTCAAGATAACCCTCTACTCGCTCAGCTTAAGCAACAAATCCAAGAAACCCTCCCGAAAAAGGAAGGCACAATCAAAGCCACTGAAAAAGGTTTTGGTTTTCTAGAAGTAGATAGCAAGACTAGCTACTTCATCCCACCACCGTATATGAAGAAATGCATTCATGGTGACAAAGTAGTCGCTATCATCCGTACTGAAAAAGAACGTGAAGTAGCTGAGCCAGAAGAGCTAGTGGAACAAGGTCTTACTCGATTCATCGCACGAGTAAAGCTGTTCAAAGGTCGACTTAACGTTGTTCCTGATCACCCACAGCTGAAAAAGCTGCAACTTAAAGCTAAAGCGCAGAAAGGTTTAAACCCTGAGACGCTAAAAGAAGGCGACTGGGTTGTTGCACACATCATTCAGCATCCGCTAAAAGGCGATAACGGCTTCTTGGCTCAAATCTCAGAAAAGATCACTGACGCTGACGACAAGATCGCACCTTGGTGGGTAACTCTTGCACAAAATGACCTTCCAAACAGCGAGCCAGAAGGTATCGACAACTGGCAGATCAACGATGATGCTGATCTTGAACGTGTAGACATGACCCATGTTCCTTTTGTGACTATCGATGGCGAAAGCACAAAAGATATGGACGATGCGCTATACGCGAAAAAGAAAGAGAACGGCGATTTTGAACTAACTATCGCGATTGCTGATCCAACAGCGTACATCTCTCCAGATGATGCTATGGACAAAGTAGCTCGCGAACGTGGCTTCACTATTTACCTACCTGGTCGTAACATCCCAATGTTACCTCGTGACCTTGCAGACAACCTATGTTCGCTTATCGAGAATGAAGTTCGCCCTGCTCTATGCTGCACAGTAACCGTATCTAAAGATGGCGTTATTGGCGATGACATCCACTTCTTCGCGGCGAACATTAAATCTCACGCTCGTCTAGCGTACGACAACGTTTCAGACTGGCTAGAAACCGGTGCATCAGAGAAGTGGCAACCATCTGAAGAAATCGCAGCGATTGTTTCTGACCTACACGAATTTGCACAAGCACGTTCAGCATGGCGCTCAGCAAACGCAGTGGTATTCCCAGATCGCCCTGATTACCGTTTTGAACTTAGCGAAGATAACGATGTTGTTGCGATTCACGCAGACATGCGTCGTAGCGCAAACAAGCTAGTTGAAGAATCAATGATCAGCGCAAACATCTGTGCGGGTCGAGTACTGAAAGAGAGCTTCAACCAAGGTGTGTTTAACTGCCACTCTGGTTTCAAAGCCGAGAAAGTTGCAGACGTTCTTGAACTAGTTAATCCACAAGCAGAAACACCGTTCACAGAAGAGCAAATTATTTCTCTTGAAGGCTTTGCTGCACTGCGCCGCTGGTTAGGCTCTTTAGATAATAACTACTACGATAACCGTATCCGCAAGTTCCAAGCGTACAGTGAAATCAGCAACGAACCTGCACCACACTACGCAATGGGTCTAGACATTTACGCGACTTGGACTTCTCCAATTCGTAAGTACGGTGACATGATTAACCATCGTATGCTTAAGGCACATATCCTTGGTAAAGCGCCAATTCAAACACCAGACGAGACTATTGGTGATGAACTTGCACTACACCGCCGCCATCACGGTATGGCTGAGCGTAATGTAGGTGATTGGTTGTATGCTCGCACGTTAGCTAACGCGCCAGTTGAAGAAACACGCTTCCAAGCAGAAATCTTTGACATCAACCGTGCTGGTATGCGTGTTCGCTTGCTAGAGAATGGTGCCGCTGCATTTATCCCTGGTTCTCTCATTCTTGATAATAAAGAAAGAATCGAGTGCAACAGTGATATGGGTACTGTATCTATCGATAAAGAAATGGTATACAAACTGGGAGACGTTTTAGAAGTAGTTCTCTCTGAAGTTAATCAGGAAAACCGTAACTTAGTAGCAAAACCTACTCAAGTATTTGCGGACTTGCCTAGCGAGCCTGAAACAACAAACGAAACCGAAGCTTAATAGCTGTAAAGGATAGGCCTTTCAAGGTCAAAGCTTTCAAGGTCACAAGCTTCAAAGGTTCACTTCTAAAGGCGCTAATTATTAGCGCCTTTTTTGTAAATGTCTAATGCTTAAACAATACTAAAACTAATAAGCAACTCGTTTACAATGTCAAAGAAGCACATTATGTCATCAATAACAGTTACTCAATTCAGAAACTTCATCCCCAGGAAACGAGAACGGTACCCCGCCTCTAAAAATGGTATTTTCATCGTTTCAAAAGGCAGTATCTCTTTCGTGCTCCCCGATGGCACCGAAGCCTCATTGCAGGCAGGCGATTTCACACTTTATAACTCAGGCCAAATCAAAGACATCACAGTAGATACAGAAAACGGCGAATTCAGCGCAACCTGCTTAGATTTTGATTTAGATATTTTCCAGAAGTTCATCAACCAATTCAGCGACCTAGAATCCACTCGAGTCCCCAACCAGTACATCAAATTCAACCAAACTGATACAGAGATCTGCGAGCTGAAAGATCTCATAATGTCTTTAGCTCATTCTTCAGCTAAAAATGACTACGCACTCACTCAATTAGGGTTAGGTTTGCTTTCACTGATGGTCGAACAATACCCTGCTCTGCTGGTTATCATCGCACGAGCTTCAAGGTTAACGGTGACGCAAAAAGTCATTCACTACATTGAACAGAATATTGAAAATAATATCTCTTTAGACACACTAGCCAGCTACATCGGAATGTCGCCAGCCACACTGAAACGCCGTTTATCGGCTGAAGATCTTTCATTTTCAAACTTATTAAAGATTAAACGTATTGCCCATGCCGCAACGCAACTTAGAACGTCGACTAAATCCATTACTCAAATCGCGTATGAGTCTGGCTTTAAGAGCGCTGCGCACTTCAGCACAGCCTTTAAAACGTATCATGGGAAGACACCGAAAGATTTCCGTTCTCTCATCGCACAATCTCAATTACAAAGCATGAAACCACAAGTGTAAGACGCGGCCTGACACCTAGAGCAAACTATTTGCTTGATTGAGAATGAACAGAAGGCGTAGCTCTAGTGCCACGCCACCAGCGAGTTAAAACAGACCTTTATGACCAAAAATACGATTTAGGGTCTTTTTCTATTTCAGACAACACAGCATCAAGGTCTTTGGATTGAGGAAGGTACGGATAAGGCCCCCAAGCGATGATATCGGTTGTTTCATCACTCTCTAATGGCACAGTAACCAACCAGCAAGCAGAATGCTCATCAAACGTCACGCAGGCAATGTCGTTTGTGTAATCACTATGAGATGAGTCGAGCAGATAATGAGCCTGTGAGAACATCACGCCGCCTTTACACTCTTCATATAACGATTTACCGAGTTCGACAGGTAAACTGCTATTACGGGAAGTGCAGAGCTTTTCAGCCCCAACGAGAAGGCGATTAAGTTCGATATGAATGACGGACATAACACTCCTTGTAACTTCATAGGCATTCTCTAAGTAGGAATCCCTTTAATTAGCTTAGAACTCAACCAACATTTTAGCGAACGTCCTCATACAAAATCACAATCACGCTCCCATTAACGGATTTTGTGTGAATAAACTTACCATTGTTATTGCTGAATTACGCGTTCATTGACTCATTCAACCACCATACAAAGAGCGTATGGAATTTCACAAAAGTGTCATATAACCGACCTATCATATGCGACAAATGTTATTAACTAGGAGTTGTTTATGTTACGAGTCGCGCTTGCCTCTCTTTTATCCTTAGCCCTGTCTTCTCAAGCTGCTTTTGCACAAGAAACCAATATTTCGGGCTCCACTTCTGTTTCTCGAGTGATGGACGTATTAGCTGAGGAGTACAACAAGACTCACCCTGATAACTACATTGCCGTTCAGGGCATCGGCTCGACAGCGGGTATTACCATGGTTAATAAAGGTGTGGCTGATATCGGCATGAGCTCACGCTACTTAACTGACCAAGAACAGAGTGACAAACTCAAGGTATTCCCTATTGCCTTTGATGGTCTAGCTGTTGTAACTAACCGTTCAAACAGCGTGAGTAACGTTTCTCGCGAGCAACTATTTGATATCTACAAAGGTAAAATCACCAATTGGAAAGAAGTGGGTGGTGCCGATCAACCTATCGCGGTTGTGACTCGTGAAGCGTCTTCAGGTTCACGCTACAGCTTCGAAAGCTTACTTGGTTTAACAAAGATCATTAACGACCGTTTAGTGTCTGACATCAACCCAAATAACTTAGTTGTTAACAGCAACAGCATGGTGAAAACGATCGTAAATCACAACCCACACGCTATCGGCTTTATCTCTGTTGGTTCAATCGACCGCTCTATCAAGGCCATCACTTTTGAAGGCGTAGAGCCGACATCTAAAAACATCGCAAACCACAGCTATGAACTGGCTCGCCCATTCTTATTGCTGCACAAGACGGATTCAGTTTCTGAAGAGAGCAAAGACTTCATCAAGTTCGTGAAATCTAAACAAGGCCAAGACCTGATTGAAGAATACGGCTACACTCGCATCAAATAAGTGAGTAAGTTTTATCTTATGAAAACAAAAAGAGAGAGCATCACGCTCTCTCTTTTTTTTGAATCTTTATAAATCGCTTACTTTCAAACCACTTAGAAGTGAAGTTGAATCACTGAAACGATAACAGCGCCAGGGCGACGAACACCTTCGATTTCTACGCGAATCTCGCGTTCGATCTCTAGACCTTTCTTAATTGGTGTTACTTTCGTTAATGTACTTTTTGCACGAACGTTGCTGCCCGATTTAACAGGGTATGGAAAGCGAACCTGGTTAAGACCAATGTTCACAACCATCTTCGCTGTTGGGAATTGAGATTTGTCAGGATCAACGCTATCGGTTAGACGCGGAAGCAAAGACAAAGTTAAGAAACCGTGTGCGATGGTGGTTTTGAACGGAGAATCAGTTTCGGCTTTCTCTGGCTCAGTGTGGATCCACTGCATGTCTTCAGTCACAAGACCAAATTGGTTGATGCGATCTTGGCTTACATTGATCCAATCGCCAGTATGAATAACTTCACCAATCTTCTCGTTCAGCTCATCAAACACAAGTTGTGCTTCTGGTTTTAGTACGATTGGTTGCTCTACTGGCACATCTTCGTTTACCGCAGGTTTGTGGTGATCACGAACCCATGCAAAGAAGTGGCTGTTTTGTGTGCGGTTCAGAAAGTCGCCCCAGTAATCTCTAAGAGCTGGAGACATCCATTGCATAAACTCTGAGTGTTGCGATGACAAGCTGTCGCCTCGGTGTTTAAATAAATCAATGACCTTCATAAGAACCTCAATGCACAAAAAATTTCAATATAACTTCGTAATTTTGAAACAGTTCACACTATTGTGCAAATAGTTTCGAGCATACAAGCGTTAGCTGAACACCTGTATTTCATTATTAAACAGAAACTTACCAATAAAACATCATTTTATTAGAAAACTCAAAATAGAGTATTAGCTCCATCACATAATAAAGATTTGATTATATAAAAAGCATTTTTATTACTCTGACGCATAAAAAAAGGCTTAGCACACTGCTAAGCCTCAGTTTTTACGAGGATTTAGTCTTTACAAAGAATCCGCTTTATGAGGAGTGACTTCTTCTACTCATCATCAAGTGGCACTAATTTAGTATTACCACCGTGTGCTTTTTCACGTTTACGCTGCACAAATGCATAGAAGCCTGGGATTAGGAAAGTACCCGCCATCAACACACATAACAGACCACCAATCAGTGAAATACCAAGAGAGTTCTGGCTCACGTGACCAGCACCCGCCGCAAAGATAAGCGGGAAGATACCTAAGATAAACGACCAAGACGTCATGTTCACAGCACGGAAACGTAGAGTACCGCCCTTCACTGCCGCATCGACGATCGGTGCGTCTTTCTCCTCACGCTCGACCTTCGCGAATTCCACAATCAAAATTGCGTTCTTCGCGGCCAAGGCTATCAAAAGAACCAAACCAATCTGTGCGTAAAGGTTCAACGGTGTGCCTGTTAGGTTCAACGCCAAGAAAGAACCTAAGGTTGCCACAGGTACAACTAAGATAATCGCAATAGGTATTGTCCAGCTCTCGTATTGAGCCACCATGAACAAGTAGATGAAGATCAGCGCCAATGCAAACGCGAAGATCGCTTGGTTGCCTGCTAATACTTCTTGGTAAGCCATACCAGTCCATTCGTACTGGTAACCTTGTGGCAGAACTTCTGCCGCTACACGTTCCATCGCCGCAATCGCATCACCACTTGAGTAACCCGGTGCTGGCTGGCCTTGGATTACTGCACTGCGGTACATGTTGTAACGCCATGCTACATCGGGTTCAAAGATCTGATCGTAAGTCACAAGCGTACTTAGCGGGATCATCTCACCAGCAGAAGAGCGTACGTGGAATCGTTGTAGGTCATCCATGCTGCTACGGTGGTCACTGTCTGCTTGCATGGTTACACGGAAGTTCTTACCAAACATGGTGAAGTCGTTCACGTACAACGAGCCAAGATTACCTTGCAGTGTTTGGAAGATTTCCGACAACGGAATACCTAGCTGCTGCGCTTTCTCACGGTCAATATCGACATAGTAGTGAGGTACGTTGGCGCGGAAAGTACTGAATGTATGTGAAATCTCAGGCTGCTTGGTCGCCTCAGTAATCACGTCATTCATCACCATCGCTAGGTCAGTACGGCTACGGCCTAAAGTGTCTTCAAGGACAAATTCAAAACCAGACGCTGCACCCATACCTGGTACCGCTGGCGGTCCCATTGCAAATACAATCGCCTGAGGAAGTTCAGTCGCAGCCCGTCCATTAATACGCTGTGAGATAGCCTGTGCTGAATGTTGACCATCCAGTGCGTTACGCATGTTCCAATCGTGAAGCTTGATGAACATCGACGCACCATTCGACGCAGAAGCGCCTGTCATGAATGCGTAGCCGTTAACCAGTGTTACACCATCGACACCCGGCTCTTGCTCAACCATCTCTAGTAATTGCTTGGTCACATCTTCAGTACGAGACAGGGATGCCGCATCTGGAAGTTGAACGTTAACCAGCAGAATACCTTTATCTTCTTGAGGTACGAACGCCGTAGACGTTGTCTTCGCAAAGTAAGTCACAGCCGCCAAAGCTACGAAGAAGAAAGTGAACAGCAGAACGCCTTTCTTAACTAAGAAGCCTGCTACTTGACCGTATTTGTTAGTAACAGATTCTAGACCACGGTTAAAGGCTTGGTACCAACGAGCCGTGTTACCACCACCTTGTTTAAGAACCAATGAACACAATGCTGGTGACAGCGTTAATGCGTTGATCGAAGAGATAACAACCGCGATACAGATAGTCAGCGCGAACTGACGGTACATGATGCCAGTAATACCCGGAAGCATTGCAACTGGGATGAATACCGCGAGTAGTACCAAGGTTGAAGTAATAATTGGGCTCGTCACTTCTTTCATCGCGATCAGCGTAGCTTTACGCGGTGAAATCGTTGGGTCTTTCGCCATGGTGGTGTCGACGTTTTCGATAACCAAGATCGCATCATCTACTACGATACCAATTGCCAAGATCAAACCAAACAGAGTTACCGTGTTGATGGTAAAGCCCGTCATCTGCATGATGGCAAATGTACCAATCAAAGATACAGGAATCGCAACAACAGGAATCAAGGTTGCACGAGCACTACCCAAGAACAGGTACGTAACTGCGATAACGAGCAAAATAGCTTCGATCAGCGTTTTTACTACCCCTTTGATCGACTCAGCAACGAAGACTGTCGTGTCGTAACTCGCTTCATACGCAACGCCTTCAGGGAAGTTTTTGCTGAGGTTGTCGAGCATCGCCATTACGGCTTTACCACTTTCCAACGCGTTAGCGTCTGACTGAAGTGACAGCGTTACGATCGACGCATCTTGACCACGGTATTTACCATTACCGTCGTAGAACTTTTTACCAAGCTCAACACGAGCAATGTCTTTTAAGTAAACCGTTGAACCATCTTGAGTGGCACGAAGAACAACATTTTCAAACTCATCCGCAGTTTCTAGTCGGCCTTTTGTTACCAAGTTGAATTGTACTTCTTGTGCGTTGTTATAAGGTGCAGCACCAATACGACCAGCAGCAACTTGAACGTTCTGTTCCACCAACGCGCGGTTCACGTCAGAAGTGGTGATATTGAGGTTAGCCATTTTCTCAGGATCTAACCAGACACGCATCGCGTATTCACCACCACCTAGCACGTTAACTTCACTGATGCCCTTCACACGAGCCAGTTGGTCTTTAATGTTTAGGTTGACGTAGTTGATCAGGAATTGGTCATCGTACTCACCATTTGGAGAATAGAAGTTCAATACCATCAAAAGGTCTGGCGAACGCTTTTTAACGGTGACACCCACCATTCGAACTTCTTGTGGAAGCTTCGATTCGATTTGAGCAACTCGGTTCTGAACGTTGACCTGAGCCATATCTGGGTCAGTACAAACATCAAAAGTCACGTTAAGGTTGTATGAACCATCGTTAGCACTCTTTGAAGACATGTAGATCATATCTTCAACGCCGTTCACCGACGTTTCTATGGGGTCGGCTATCGCCTGTTCCACTACTTCTGCACTTGCACCTGTGTAAAAAGCAGACACACTTATCGAAGGTGGGCTAATTTTTGGGTATTCCGCCACAGGCAAGATAGCGAGAGAGATCGCACCTGCCAGCGTCAATATTATGGATATAACAAGGGCAAACTTAGGCCTTTGAATAAAGAAACGACTTAACATATCTACGCCCCTTACTCTGCTTGCTCAGCCGCAGAAGGTTGAATTCGAACAGACATACCGTTACGAACACGCTGAAGGCCTTGAGTAATAACGGCATCGTCTTTCTCTAGACCAGAGTGGACAATCACCCCCCCTTCAACCTTTCGGCCCATCTCAATGTTTCTACGCTCTGCAACAGGAGCTGCTTCACCTTCAACTAGCACCATAACAAAGTCGCCTTCAAGGTCGGTTTGAACCGCGCGGCGAGGAATGGTTACAACATCAATAGATTGCTTCTCACGCAGCTCAACACGAACGTGCTGACCAGGAAGAAGTTGCTGATCTGGGTTATCGGCAATCGCACGCATCGCGATCGTACCAGTGTTTAGGTTGATACGGTTGCCCAAGAAATCGAGCTGACCTAGGTGTTCGAATGCTTCGCCATTTTCAAGCATGATTTGCACCTCAACACGATCAGAATCGCTGCTGCCATCACCTTCAATACGGTCCATACCTAACTCGATACGCTCTCGCTCACTGATGCTGAACGATGCATGGATTGGGTCTAAGCTAACTAAAGTCGTTAATACGCCAGAAGATGGAGAAACCAGATCACCCGTGCTCACTTTGGTATCGCTAATACGTCCAGAGAAAGGCGCAACAATCTTAGTATGAGAAAGCTGAACGTTAGCGGCATTTAGCTGAGCTTGACCAGCTTCAAGCTGTGCTTGAGAACCTAATAGGTTTGCCGTCAATGCATCGAATTCCGATTGAGAAATACTGCCTTTAGGAAGTAGGTTCTTACCACGGTTGAAATCTAGTTCAGCCTTTTTAAGATTGGCGTTAGCTTGAGCAACAGCCGCTTTAGCGCTTGCGACTTCAGCTTCAAATGATGAAGGCTCTATCGAGTAAAGCAGCTGCCCTTTTTCGACCATTTGGCCTTCTTTGAAATGACGGCTTTGAAGATAGCCAGAAACCTGCGCGGTAATTGCCGTGTCTTCAACCGCTTCAATACGGCCGATGTACGACTTACTTTGCTGATGAGAAATCACGCTAACATCCTGTACAGCTACGAGAGGTAATGGCGCTTGCTTGGCATTTTGAGCATCTTGCCCACATCCAGCAAGAATAAGAGAGCTTGCAAGAGCCGTAAGGATTAACTTTTTACGCATGGTTATACCGTCACTTATGAGAAATTGAACAGCATAAAAGTTACGTAACACAATTGCTTCAAATGTCCGAGGAATATCAATTATAACTCGCAAAAGTGTTTCAACTTGTAAATTGAAATTGGATATATATCAACCCTTTACAAAGCATCAACAATTCATGATCAAATATATCTTTCCTACTTCCCCTCTCTGTATATATTGTCTAACATAATATGGTTTCAATAATAAAAACTCATACTTCCTTGTTAAGGTAATTCGAATGATTTCAAAATGGGCAAAACGTTTCTATCAAATGGCGGAATTAGTCGGTTCCTGGAGTAAGGATCCGTCCACTCAGGTTGGTGCTGTTATCACCAAACACAACCGCATTGTTTCGGTTGGCTTTAATGGCTACCCTCATGGTGTATCGGACAGTGCTGATACTGATGATCGTGAGATGAAATACCTAAAAACGCTTCACGCAGAAGAGAACGCAATCTTGTTTGCTAAGCGTGATTTAGACAGCTGTGAAATCTGGGTAACTCACTTCCCTTGCCCAAACTGCGCAGCGAAAATCATCCAAACCGGTATTTCTGCGGTTCACTGCCCAGAGCAAAGTGAAGACTTTCTTTCTCGCTGGGGAGACAAAATCAAAGTGAGCCAAGATATGTTTGAACAAGCAGGCGTGCAAGTCGATTGGTTGCCACTGGCAGACCTAGACTAAGCGAACAGATAGTTAGAACAAAAAAGCCGAGAGTCGATATTATCGCTCTCGGCTTTCTTTTGTTTGGGGCTCAGCGGACTGCAGGATTAAGCACTGACAGGAAATGCTTCAGCGTATGCTTCCATGAAATCTTTACGAATCTCTTGCTCTAGATGAACCGCCTTCTCGGTTGGACAGAAAATCATAAAATGGACTTCTTGCTCACCGGTTGAACTGCTTGTGATGTGGATATGCGGCTCAGAGCCAGGAAGGTCGACACCAGCGTGTTTTTCGATCACGCCGTTATAACGACGAGCAACATCGATAAACTCTTCACAATGCTCTTCAATTTTGACAATAAGACCCGGCACCATTGGGTACAGATTCACGAAGTCTTTCACCGTCACCGTAAAGCTATGGTAAACGTAACGCTTCATAAAGTTGAGGTTCTTTACAGGATAAGTAAAGAACATGCTGTTAGGCAGCGTAGCGGTCTTGCCAGTGAAGTGGTATTGCCCATGATACAAGTCGATTTCTTGAATCACAGTCGCCATCAAGTTGTGTTCAATCACCTCACCACTGATTTTACCCACTTCAATCCAATCACCAATTCTAAATGAGCGTGAGCTAGCACGTTGAATAGAGCCGGTGAAACACAAGATGATCTCTTTTGACGCCACTACTATCGCAACGGCAATTGCTGTTACTGAGAGAGCAAACTCACTGATTTCAGATTTCCAGAGAAGAAAAAGCGTTATAACAATAATCGCAAAGGTGCCGTTTTTAGTACGGGACATCCAATTACGTTGGTCTTCGCTAAGGAAAGCAACATCACCCCTAATTTGAGATAAGGTGATTCGGCGGATGATTAAAATAAGACTGATAATCAGCGCACTAAAAATAAACTTATGAGCGAGTAGGAAATCTATTACTTGCCACACTTTTTCCATTACTTATTCCTTAGTATTACGACATTTAGCTTTACAAGAAAGCCGCTAATATCAGTGCTATGAAAAAGCGCTCAACTCCAGAGCGCTCGTGTTCATTCTGATATTAACTATTAGGGCGTGTTGACCTTTCGCGGTTAAGTTTCGTTCGGATGGGGACGCCTAGTCAAAAGCGTTTTAATCGCGGCGAGGGAGATGTAGCATAATCATTCTAAGCAAATATCCCTCACAAAGAGTAAAACGCTTTTTACGGGTCGCCCAGCTCGAACCCTTCGGGCAGCGTTTGCTGGTAATTTCTACTACGTTATCGGCTTCTCATGTAGGCTAGCTACACATCGACGCCTCTGCCTTGTATAAATAACCCAGCAACTCGCTGCGAAAATCAACTCGAAAGAGCAACACACCCTAGAAGGCTATCATTTTATCTTGGCAGAAGTAATAAATTGGCCAAAAGTTTCACACCAAATCACAACGGTATTAAACCGACTAAGATCAGTACCTTCCGGTAGTTCAACCATAAACCGGTCAAATGTTTTGACATCTCCGACTCTGAGTAACTCGCTCTTACTGTCATTAAAGGCTTGCTCGGTTTCAATGAACTTAGGAGAGAGGTAAACCTTGTAATCTGGGCCCGGAGCAAGTTCGCCTTCAAACGCAATAGCAGTTTCTGAAACCGAAACGATACCCTCACCCCAATGTAAGAAATCACTGTCTTGGCGGCCTTTAGTGAACTCTCCGGTATAAATGGCCTGTTGGCTGATCGCTTCAACCGAGCTCGAAGATGGAGAATCAGGTTCAATTAAGATGGGCAGTGCGTAAACCCCAAGCCCAAAACCAACAGCACCCACGGCTAGGTGGGTGCAAAATAAAACTAACTTTTTCATCGCGTACTCCCTTATGCTTAAAGAGAGTATTATTGAATACTCTCAAAAATACAAAGAGATATCGCGTTAAAGGCCGCTATTTTTGGTAGTGAACGGCTGTGCGTTGTGACAGTTCAACAATCACTTTCACCGCCTGTTCCATGCCTTGAATGGTAATGAACTCGTGAATACCGTGGAAGTTGTAACCGCCAGTAAAGATATTCGGGCATGGTAAGCCCATGAATGACAAGCGAGCACCATCTGTACCACCTCGGATCGGTTTGATCATCGGCTCCACATCGCATTCGATCATCGCTTGTTTAGCCAACTCAATAATGTGCTGATGAGGTTCAACCATCTCTTTCATGTTGAAATAGCTATCGGTTAGCACCAGCTCAACACGGCCTTTCTCAAGACGCTCATTTAGCTCATCCACTTTTTGTTGCATGAATGCCTTACGCGCTTCTACGCCTTCGCGCTCAAAGTCGTGAATGATGTAGCCAAGCTCAGAGCGAGCCACACACATTTCCGCTGACTTCAAGTGGTAGAAACCTTCATAGCCTTCTGTACATTCCGGCGTTTCTTGTGATGGCATCATCAATTGGAACTGCGCAGCAATGTTCATCGAGTTCACCATCTTACCTTTTGCGGTACCTGGATGAACGTTCACGCCATGACAGATAACATCCGCACTTGTGGCATTGAAGTTCTCAAATTCCAACTCACCAACGGAGCCGCCATCAATGGTGTACGCCCATTCGGCACCAAACTTTTCTACATTAAATAAATCCGCACCACGACCAATCTCTTCGTCTGGCGTGAAACCAATGCAAATGTCACCGTGTTTAATTTCAGGATTTGCTTTGAGGTAAGAGATAGCACTGATGATTTCAGCGATACCCGCTTTGTTGTCAGCACCAAGCAAAGTAGTACCATCGGTTGTAATAAGGTCATGACCATGAAGAGCATCAAGATCTGGGTATTGGCTTGGGTTTAAGCTCTCACCACTTGTACCTAATTCTATCGTTCCGCCTTGGTAATCTCTAATCACCTGTGGTTTCACGTTCGCACCTGATGCGTCAGGAGCGGTATCCATGTGCGCGACAAACCCAATCGCAGGTACTGGATAATCGACGTTCGACGGCAGTTTCGCCATCAAATAGCCATTTTTATCTAAAGAGACATCAACTAGCTCTAATGCGATCAATTCTGATTTTAAGACTTCTGCAAAGGTGATTTGACCCGCTGAACTTGGGCACTGTGGGTTAGAAGGGTCGGATTTCGTATCGAAAGTAACGTAATTCAGAAAACGTTCTACAAGCTTTTCCATAATTCATCTCACCATGGATTAAGTAATTGATTTACTGACTTAATAGTTAGGCGCATTGATAAGTAATTTGTTATTAGAAAAATACGTACGCAGAGTCAGTAGCGAGGTTTTTCATCTTACGCCCCTGACCATCTATGTATTTGCTCTAAATCATTATTGTGTGAAATTAGAGAGGCTTCCTATACTTGAAAACAGAAGGTTTCGTCAGTTCCAATATTGCATACGGATGATAAGCGGTCGCTTTGTACGCATTCTACGCCCTTCGCTCTCAGCCTAAAAAAAGTACAAAGTGGATGATGATCACAGTTTATCCTTGATGCAGAATCTGTCATACGTTACACGGAGATATAGTTATGACGATTAATAAATATTTCATTTTCTATCCTCAAGCCTCTGAGGAAACACTTCAGCCAGTATTAACTGAGAAAGAAGTTCAAAGGCAGGAAGCTCTAAAGCAGGCGCAGACCCAAGGTGGGTTCGATACAAACGCAGCCTAGTAACTGAATGGATCTCTAGTACCATTAAGACCCCTATAAAAACGCTCTACTCACTATCCGGTAGAGCTTTTTTATTTCTAATGCAGTACTCATTCCTCGGCGTTCGAATGCGCTAAAACTGTCGTTACATTACCTTTCTACTAATCCCTTCTTACATACCATTTTCACAACTAATGCTTGCTGCTCACAACGTTGAGAAATGACTCATTAAAGTACCTCAAGCCATACCTTGTCTTACCATTTTGTGCTAATAATTCATATTCGTTTTCATTCATCACTCGCCCTTTTTTCAAAACTATAATGCGAGTACCAGAGAACCCAACAACAGGAATCCTGAATTCAATGGAATATTCAAAACTAGGAAGTAGCCAAATTCCCGTTTCCCGAATTTGTCTTGGGAGCATGACTTGGGGGCTGCAAAATACTCAACAACAAGCTGACCAACAAATCGAATACGCATTAAGCCAAGGTATTAACTTTATTGATACGGCAGAAATGTACGCAGTGCCGCCTTCTCCTGATACCTATGGCAAAACCGAAGCGATTATCGGTGACTGGTTATCACGCAATCCAAAGCGTCGCCAAGAGTTGATCATTGCCAGTAAGATTGCCGGCCCTGGCTTACCTTGGGTCCGTAACGGTGGCCCTATCACAGGTGAAGCGGTGATCGCCGCAGTTGATGCATCACTAAAGCGTTTGCAAACAGACTACATCGATCTGTACCAACTTCACTGGCCAAATCGCACAACACCTCACTTCGGTAAACATTTCCCGAATCAGATTCGTTTTAGCGACATCGCCCGACAACAGCATGAAGCTGAAATGTTGGAGATCTTACAAGCTCTAGCAAGCTGTATTAAAGCAGGCAAAATCCGCCACGTTGGTCTATCCGATGACAGCACTTGGGGCATTAACACTTACCTCAAGTTAGCCGAGAAGCATGACTTGCCGCGTATGGTCTCTATCCAAAATGAATTCAGCCTGCTACACACGAAAGACTGGCCATATTTGATTGAAAACTGCGTGCATGAAGACGTCGCTTACTTACCGTGGTCACCTTTGGCGGCCGGTATGCTTAGTGGCAAATACATTGATGGCGCAAGGCCGGAAGGCAGTCGTTGGACTTACATGCAGCGCAAAGGCATTTTCCGTGATACTGAATTGGCTAATGAAGCAGTTAAAGGCTACGTAGAAGTGGCAAACGCTCATGGATTCACGCCGAGTCAGCTCGCCTTAGCATGGTGTAACCAAGTGGATGGCGTTACCTCAACCATTATTGGTGCAACCACTATGGAACAGCTCAAAGAGAACATAGCAGCGTTCAGCAAGCCGCTTTCTGAAAAGATTCTGACTGATATCAACACCGCCCTTAAGCGCTATCCTGTACCGTATTAAGCAGTAGGTTAAGCTTATCAGATTCTGTTGAGCTTAAGTTGATCCTATAAGAGCGCACTATTTAGTGCGCTTTTGTTTTTTTAAGTGGGGCGCTTTTGTTTTTATATGGATCGCATTGGCTTATCGCACTTTTGGTTATCTAACCTTTGCTCTATAATGCGCGGGCTTATATCTAGGATAAAAACATGATTTCAAAAAACCAATTAAAACTCCTTCGTGCTTTGGGCCAAAAGAAACAACGTAAAGCCCACGGCCTGTTTCTAGTTCAAGGTGAAAAGAACGTTCTTGAGCTATTCAATAGTGACTTAGTCGTGAAGAACGTCTTTGCTACTGCTGGTTTCTTATCTGAAAATCACGCATCACTGATTGAGTTTGATTGTGTTGAAGCCTCGCTAGACGATCTAACCAAAGCGAGTACTTTGGTCAGTAACAATGCGGCAATTGCCGTGGTTGAGATTCCAAAGGTTGAATTACCACAAGCGACAGGCTTGATGATTGCGCTTGATGGCGTATCTGACCCGGGCAACCTAGGTACCATCATTCGCGTAGCAGACTGGTATGGCATTAAACATATCGTTGCGAGCAGCGATTGCGCTGACCCATACAACCCTAAAACGATCAGTGCGACCATGGGTAGCTTTGGCCGAGTACACGTAAGCCAAACAGACTTACCGGCTTACTTAGAGCAAGCTAACCTGCCAGTTTACGGCGCGTTTTTAGAAGGTGAAAGTGTTCATAAGACTGACTTCACTGCAAATGGCATTTTGCTGATGGGCAGCGAGTCTCACGGTATCCGTGAACATGCGGCTAAGTTCGTGACGGACAAAATCACCATTCCAGCATTCGGTGGCGCTGAATCTCTAAACGTAGCAATGGCGACAGGTATCATTCTTGACAATATGCGTCGTCAACATAGTTAGAGCTCATTCACTCACTGACTAACAAGCAGTGTGCAGATATTAAAAAAGGCGTATTGATTAAATCAGTACGCCTTTTTATTGGTTCATCGCGGATTAGCGGGAACTAAAAACAAAAACGGTAGTAAGTGATAT
>NZ_JAEFCE010000037.1:0-50141 GCF_016406055.1 Vibrio sp. IB15 | reverse complement strand
ACTCAGGCCTTGAAAGCCGCTTAACAGAAATGTCCAACTTTACGGGGTCACTTCAGTCTTGGGTTTTTCGCTTTACTGGTTTTGTGTTTTCTCAGTAGAGGTTAGAAGACGAAACTCAGCATAATGGTATAGAGCACTGCATCTTTATCATCAAAAGTACCCAGCGGGTAGAAGTCTTCAACAAAGGCGCCGTTTGTCTTACGAGCTTCAAAGTATTGTACCTCACCATTGAGGGAAACGTTCGGCAATACGTCGTAATCGATACCAATCAAATAGCTGTTGCCTGTGAGGTGTTCGTTTGAGTCAAATTCAGCACCATAAACGACATAAGGCGTAAACGAATTCAATCTGTAGCCTAGACTTGCATACATCGATGAAGAGAAGTCACTGATTTGTCCTTCACTTGATAGCACCGCTTGACCAAATTCATACTCAGCACCCAAAGACCAAAGCTGGATGTGTTGATTGTCTGCAGTGGGTAACGCACCAACGTTTTTAATCTTAACGGTCTGATCAAAGTTGGAGTCGAGGAAGGACAAATTCCAACGATAGTTCTCTCCACTTAACTGAAGGTTGGCACCAAACATGCGATTGGTTTCAAATTCCAGTTCTGTACTCGAATTAAAATCAACTTCGTTTTTGTCTTTTACGCCAAAGAAAGGGGAGAGTAACAGCGTTGCCTCATCACTCACATCATGAGTCCAGCTGACTTTAATCCCGTTAAATGCGGTTATACCTAATACGGCGTTATACACTTCTGTAGGTGGCCTTGCTGTCATGTAGGCTTGCCCAACATAGTAGTACTCAGATGCAAGGAAGAGAGGCAGTCTCAATCGCCCGATACTGACATCAAAATCATTGAATTCATAACCAAGGTAAGCCCATTCTAATTGCGGGTCACTCCAGTCGTACTGAGGAGCTTTAACAACTTGTACCGACGCTTTAAATGAGTTGTAGAAATAGTCGAGTTGGACACCGAAACTCGTATCGCAATCGTAACAACTTTCATCGGTAAATCCGCGATTAATAATCAATGGATTATCGTTGTCAGATGTTGCCCAAGAGGTGGAGCCAAAGCCACTCAAGGATAAGTTATCGGTGAGTTCGATAATGGCGAAAGCCGGAGAAGCAATTGAAGCACATAGTACTGACGTAATTATTCTTTTCATGTTATTTCTCCGAACTTATAACGTAGAGAACGTTGGCATTTTGAGGTACCGAAGAGAGTGGGGAGTAACCAATACGGTTTGGTTTGTCACCGAGCCAGTCCACTAAGCTGTCTGTTGACGCCGTTTTGATTTCTCTTGGATAACGAGCTTTTCCTGAAAAAGATAAACCGGCCCAATGAGCATTCATTTGAGCGGCGTTCTTTCCAAGTAATAGTTGGTAAAATTCCTCTCTTTCAGCACTGTTTTCAGGCCAATCTGACAGTTCTACACGTTTGCCGTTAAGACGTTTGGTTTTTCCTCGATATAGCTTTCTTGCTTTGTTAATAGAAATCGCTTCAAACTCTGTGTCTAAAGAGAATATGGCGTAGTCTTCCGCTGCATGAGCTGGGCTAACAATAAGTAGACTTCCTAATAGCCCTAGTACGGCGATGAACGCAGCTCTGCACTGGAATGTTTTTATTGTTTTCTTCCAATCCATTGGTTTCTCCTAGCAAGTCGCGCTTTCAATTTGGTGGAATAGTTTCTCTTTTCTTACGGGCTTCGCAACGTAACCATCCATTCCCGAATCAAAGCACTTTTGAATATCATCGTCGATAACGCTGGCGGTTAAGGCGATGATAGGAGTCTTTGTTAAGCCTAGGTTTTTCTCGTGTTCTCTAATCTCCTTGGTTGCGGTGAAGCCATCCATCACAGGCATCATGCAGTCCATCAAAATGACGTCGAAACTGCTGTCGCTCTGGTACATAACAACGGCAATCTGTCCGTTGTCCGCGATTTCAAAGGCATAACCTGCTTTTTTAAGCATAACCGAGGCTACTTTCTGGTTTACGCGGTTGTCTTCTACCAAGAGGATCTTTTCAGACTTACTTGGTATCAATTCTTCCTTTGGTTCTTCAGGCAATATGGTTTGGGTTGCGCTGGCTAATTTAGGTGCCTGCGTCACTGATGCGGCACTGTGGATAGGGGGGACTGTCGAATTGAACTTTGGCAGTGTATTGTGTGTTGCCGGCAGTGGTATTGCTTCTACTGCCGTTAGCACTTTCTCTTTTAACATCTCGAATTTGAACGGCTTAGGCACGTAATCGTCCATACCCACATCGAAACACTTTTGAATGTCGTCATCGATGACACTGGCAGTCAACGCAATAATAGGAATGCGGCGGGTCGACTTTGTCTGTTTCTCAATACGACGAATGTGACCCGTTGCCTCAAAGCCATCCATTACGGGCATCATACAGTCCATGAGAATGGCGGCGTAATGAGGGTTGGCAGTAAACATATCCACGGCTTCTTGCCCGTTATTGGCGAATTCAAATTCAAAGCCGCTTTTGCCGACGTGCAGCCCTGCGATTTTCTGATTAATCCTGTTATCTTCGACTATCAAAATCTTTTGCTGAACTTGAAGTTCCGATTGTTTCGAATTGGACAGTTCAGCCAAACCCTGCGTATCACACAGCTCGACGGCTTTGATTAGGCGTAGACCCAGTAGGGGTTGTGATACTTGAGCCGTGATACATTGACCGATATCCGCAGGGTCGCTGAGGAAGGATCGAATCAAACAAATGGTAGCGCCATTTTTATGAAGTGTGTCTAAGCTATCAGCGTAGTCACTGGCTTGGAGCTTATCATCTTCGGCAAAGATGACGGTAATCGGTTTTGTGTGTGCCTGGTTAGCTATGCGGTCAATAATCACGCTCGTATTATCGGTGGTTTGAGCGACATCAAGTCCATACAGTTTTAGTTCATTATCGATACGCTCTGAAAGCACGTTGGCATGCCCAAGAATATAGATGTCGGAAGAAGCCGTGCTTGGTTTAGGTAGCCTTAGATCAACCGCTAATTCTAAGTCGAAATAGAAACAGCTACCTTCGCCTTTCACTGAGTCTAATTGTATTTGTCCGCCCATTAGTTCTACGAGCTGAGTACTGATGGCAAGTCCAAGACCAGTGCCCCCAAACTGACGAGTCGTCGAGTCATCTTCTTGCGCAAAAGGTTCGAATATCTGTTTTTGCTGTTGCTTATCGATACCAATCCCCGTATCTCGCACTGCAAAGCGAACCTTAACCTTGTCATCAGCTTGTTGGAGTGTGTTGATTGAGAGGGTAACGCCACCTTCAGCTGTGAACTTGACAGCATTCGACATGAAGTTCATCAGGACTTGTCTTAGACGGTGATCGTCGATCATCACTCGAGCTGGAGTATCCGGGCTGATATCAACGTTGATTGATATTTTTTGTTCTTTGGCTTTTGGCGCAACAATCGACGCAATATCATAAATTGATTCGCGGATAGACGCAGAATGTGGGCTGATAAGTAACATACCCGATTCGATTTTCGAGAAGTCTAAAATGTCATTGATTAAGCTGAGCAAGAGTTGAGAAGAGGTTTCTATGGTGTCTACATAATCACGCTGTGTCGGGGTTAATGGAGTATCAGAAAGGATCTCTGAGATACCGATAACGCCATTTAACGGAGTACGAATCTCGTGTGACATGTTGGCTAAGAAGCTGCTTTTTGCCTTACTCGCTTGTATTGCGTGATCTTTCGCTCGCTCTGCGTCTTCTTTTGCTTGCGTGAGTTTTTCTTTGGCGTGTTCTCTCTCGATAGTTAAACGTTCGACTTGTTGAGCGAATAGACTCAGTTCATCTTTACCTTGAATGAGCTTTTCCAGAGAAGGGCGAGTTTCATTATCCTCACTCTTTAAGAACTTCAGAACCAAACCAAGATTATTGGTTACCTGTCTTGCTAAGCTCAGCGTTAAGCCCATAACAATCGTTGCGAGTAGGGCGACTAAAGAGATGAATAATGTTCTTTGTACTTGAGCCGCTGAGATTGCTTGTTCAACTTCAACTTGGAACTCTTGTTTGATGACGTTCCCTAAACTCTGTAATAGGTTCAGTCGCGCGCTCATTGCTTCCAAGCCTACAGATATCTCTTGAGGTGTTAACCCACTGAGAGCGTTGAGATCTAGTAGAGCGTTTCTTATTTCTTGGCTTTGAGCAAACACATCATTTCTGAACACTTCAACCATTAGTGAAACCTGGTGTTCATTGGCATTCAATGACACGAAGCGTTCCAAAAACAGTTGTTGCCTTTCACTCAGGGTTTTAATCTGTTCTGCGAGTTCGGGATCGTATTCTTGGCTACTTTGGAATATCTCAATAAGTGAGGTACCCAATTTAAATTCTTCGTTCGACCAGAACATTAACCATTCGAGTTGTTGTAAGGCGGTCAGGTGCTGTTGGATTTCTCGCTTGGTATTCTCGAACGGTACTTTTTCTATCTCTAGCAACAACTGTTTGTATAAATCACTCTGCCACTCCTGGGCATCCAATTTATCGTAAGTGTCCGTTGCTTCCATAGTCGATAGGGTAGCTTCGCTAAAATCCGCGACTAACTGATCCATGTCATCAGAAGCCCCGAGGAAGATAATAGGAGATAAGGTTTTGAGTTCTAACTTAACTTGTTCACTTTGAGCGGTAAACTCTTCAGGACTCGACGCTAAGGTGCTTCTGTATAAGATAGAAATATCTTGAAGGTAGACAGATAACTGATTGGTTCGCTCAAAATCAGTTAACTGTGTCGTCAAGATATAGGCTTGTCTGCCAGCGAGGAAGAGCAAAAGTGAAATGGGAAGTAGAACTAAGCCAAAGAGTTTATGTTTGACTGAAAGGTTATTCCAGACCGTATTAGCCATATAAGGATCCATCCAACTGTTTTTATCTAAAAACAGTAGAGTAAAAATAGCGATATTGAAACTTTGTGCGGGTTAATTTTTTTGAAGTGTGGGAGGAGTATAACTTCTTATGAATCCGATGCTTATTTTGATTGAATGAATAGTTCTTACTTCTAATCACATTTGTATAGGTCTTTAAACTCTCTTTCTAATACATGGTGATGGGTATACAGTTTTCATTTTCATAAAATTTAAACGTATAGAGTAGCTTCGCTACTTAAATACATCCAAACGATTTGAACTCATAGGTAATACGAAAGGAATAAATTATTCACGAAAATGACAAGTGTAGAGGTTCTGTGATTCTACAAAACCTCAGCACTGATCGTTATTTGGTGGTGGGACAACATGGAGTCAGCGGGACGACTTCCTTGATTAATAGGGACGACATCCAGATTAATAGGTGCTGAGCACTTCATCGATTTGTTGATTAATAATTTTCATCTCACTGTAGATGAGTGAAAGGTCATCAGCTTCAGGAGCAACTTTGTTAAACGTGTTTTGTTCAACTCTTTCGAGGGCAACGGTTGCTGTCTCTTCCCCGAAGCTGGCTAATATGCCTTTTAAGGTATGCACCGTGAAATGAAGCTTGCCCCAATCTTGCTGTTGCACCAGTTCTTCGATCTCTTGTAATGAATTACCATGGTCTTCTTGGTAGGTTGATAACACGGCAAAAATGACATCTCTGTCATTGTCTAGGTAGGCATTTAAAGCATCAAAATCTAGCATATAGACTCCTGTCGGCTGCATGTTGAAAATGGGCTGGGCGGCTTAGTGGAATAACCATATTTTGATGAGTCACTAATCCATTGATTCCATCTAGGAGGAAGGTCTAACTGAATAAGATCTTCCACGTATTCGTCGCTAAGGTCTGTTTCAACGCATGCGTTATTGACAGCGTAAAGGTAGTCTAGCTTAGCGGCGACTGAATAGGGATAATTGGTAATAAAGTCGCGTAGTTCTTGGATCGATCCTGAGCTTCCGATGTTGATACAATTCGAAGGATCGTCTTTTCGAGAGTCAAGTTTATCGTTTATTGCCTCACCGCGTAATTTCAAACATTCCTCGACGATGTGATACAATGAATATTCACCAAAGTGGCATAGCAAAGGTAAAAATTGCGATAGCAGTGAAGTCGGTTGATTGTAAAACTGATTAGCTAACAATTTAGTCGCTCGTATCACTTTTTTGTGCGCAACTAACGGGCTGCCTTCAATCAACAATATATTGCTTTGGAATAGTGCTAGGCTTGCTAATACTTGTTGTTGAAGTTTGGCTGGTAGCTTCAAATTGACCAATTCGGTAAATTGGGAGGCGTGCTCAAGCAAAAGACGTTTATTTTGTACTTGAGTTTCTCTTTGGTACGTTGCTCTTATGGAATTGAAATGGGTTCCAATTGAATGAATTACGTCGATATCGGCGGGTGAAATATGGCTTGCGTACATCTCCCCAAGCTTAATGAGCATGTGTGTATTATCAGCGTTTTCGGCCAAATCGATAGCTCTGATTGCTCGATGACTAATACTTGGTGTCATCTCAAATGCACGAATAGCCAATTTTAAAGCGGGCAGTAGCATCTTGTGTTTTTCATAAATACAGCTGAGGCAATCAATCACGTTCAGGGATAATGGTTGAACGATAAGATAGTTGTGCAGTTTCTCTATCGCCAAGTTCGGTTTTCCTAAGCTATCTAGAATTAACGCTTCTGCGACCAATTTGGTTGGGTGCATATTAGTTTTAGAGTGAGTGATTAGACTAGAGAGCAGTTGCCACTTCTTCCCTGCGATCAAGTGCTCAATCAGTGTTGCTTCGAATTGAACATTAGATTTTTCGCTGGTTATTTCTAATGCCTGTTTAAGCAATTCCCGTGTCGTAATAGGGTATAGGCTGTTGAGTTGGTCAATTTGTCTTGACTCGAATACAGCACTTTTGATTTTTTTGCCTAATACCTGAGTGTTAATTGGCTTAGAAATAAAATGGTGAGCCTCTCCTGATAGGGCGGTAAGTACTGTTTCTTGGCGCATATCCCCGGAGACTAAAATTGTTGCAACCGTGTGGTCGATAAGACGATTACGATACAGAATACTTAGTAGCTCAAAGCCGGTAAATGACTGCTCTAAGTGATAATCAATGAGCAAAACATGAAACGCATGCGTCTCGACAGCCCTAATGGCTTGTCGATAATCTGTCGCAATGAAAATACACTCGTGAGCAATGCCTAAACTAGCAAGCTGTTGTTTGATCAGAATCGTCGCACTCTTAGAGTCGTCGACGATTAACACCCTTAGGTCTCCTGGTAAGGTCAAACCCATTTTCCTCTATACTAATGATATTCTTAATTTAGGTATCATGTTGCACATTGTCAAGGTGCTCAGTTCACATCTATGCGGTTAGTAAGCTATTGGTAATTAAAGAATATTTATAAATAATCGAGAGTATTTCTTTGCGGCGACTGATTCAGCCTTAACTTTCTAAGGTTAACACTCTTTTGCTCACAAGAGGCAAGTGATTAGTCTTGCTTTTTTGTTGAATTAGAATCGTATTTATCTACGATTCAAGCGGCGTTTTAAGCCTTCAACCTTAATCACGCATACTAAGAATTAAAACAGCAGCCAATGCCAAGAATGCGGTCATCATAAGAAATACATCATTGTAGGCCATAATTGCCGCGTCACGTTGCATGGTTCCTAGCAAACTTGCTTGGGCTTGATACATCGCTGTTGCAGCGTCACTTCCTGATTGAATAAAGAACGCCTGTTGCTCCTTCAGTGTTTGCCAACCCAACTGGTTCACTGAAGGCAATGACTCTTTAATATGACCTAGATGTTCACGCGTTTTGTTGTCCAACAGAGTAGCGATAATCGCGATACTGAAAGCCCCGCCTAAGTTACGCATAACGTTAGTTAGCGTAGAAGCGTCCGGCGTATCCATTTTATTGATGTTCTTCATTGCCACTAAAGAAAGTGGAACCATGATGAACGGGCTACCAATCGCACGTAGTACCATTGATAAAATCAACTGTTGGCCACCAAAGTCTATGGTCATGTGGGTATTTACGTAACAACTGAAACCAAACATCGCGAAGCCAAAGGTCACTAAGTATTTGGGCTTAATGACTTGAGTTAGCTTAGGCACGATTGGAAATATTAATAGTTGAGGGAAACCCATCCACATAAGCACTTTACCGATTTCCATCGCGTTGTATTGCTGAATCTGAGTAAGGTACAGCGGCAATACGTAGATAGATCCGAGTAGTGCCATACCCAATATCAGGTACGCCAAACAAGACATCGCAAACTGCCCATCACGCAAGAGCCGTAAATTAACCAATGGTTTTTTGTGTTGGAGCTCGTTAATCACGAAGTAAACCAAACTCACCGCAGAAATAATGCTCAACGTAATGATAAAACTTGAGTTGAACCACTCTTCACGGTTACCTTCTTCAAGTACCACTTCCAAACAACCAAGCCCCATAGCCATGGTAGCGATGCCAAACCAATCGGCTTGTTTAAGCGTGCCGAGGTCGAGCTTCTCATCATCCAAGCCATATCGGATCATGGTGATTAATAGCAGAGCCGGTGGGATGTTGATATAGAAAATGTAGTGCCATGAGAAGTTCTCGGTTAACCAGCCACCAAACGTGGGGCCGATAGATGGAGCAAATGTTGCAGTAACACCAAACAAAGCCATGCCGATAGCACGCTTGTTGATAGGCAGTAGTTGAATAACGAGTGAGAAGGCGAGTGGTATCAAAGCACCACCACTAAAACCTTGCATCGCACGGAATACGATCATCGAGGTCATGTTCCAAGAGAATGAACACAGTAACGACGACACGGTGAAGATCGCTGTAGTCCATGTTAGATAGCGACGTTTGCCTAGCGCTTTTGAGAGCCAACCACTGAGTGGAATCGCGATCATTTCAGCGACTAGGTATGACGTAGATATCCATGAACTTTCATCCAAGGTTGCAGATAGCGCTCCTTGGATGTCTTTAAGAGATGAGTTGGTGATCTGGATATCCAAGATCGCCATAAACGCACCAATCAAGCCACCGAATAGGGCGATCCAATGGCGAGTTGATATCTCATTCTCATCATTCTTAGGGGTGATAGCGCCATCGTTGCTCATGGTCTAGCCTCGTTTATCGATGGTCGCAACCACAGACAAACCAGGAAGCAGACGACCTTTTAGCTCTTTCTGGTCTGGAATCGTAATTTTTACTGGTACACGTTGCACGATCTTGGTGAAGTTACCTGTTGCGTTTTCTGGCGGAAGTAGTGCGAACTTCGCGCCAGTTGCAGGTGAGAAGCTGTCGACAACGCCTACAAGTGGTTGCCCAGGGAAAGCATCCAATTCAACTTCAACTGTTTGCCCTTTGTGAATACCACTGAGTTGCGTTTCTTTGAAGTTAGCCTCAATCCATACTTGATTGTTGGGCACTAAACTCATGAGCGGTGAGCCAGCTTGAATCAATAAGCCTTCACGAACACTTCGCTTACCAATTACGCCATCTGTTGGCGCATAAACTTTGGTGTATTCAAGGTTTAGCTGTGCCTGTTCTTGTTGTGCTTGGGCTTCAGTGACCGATGCTTTGGCTTGTTCTATTTCGCTGGCAACAACCGATAATTGGTCGTGACTTGCAATCAGGTTTGCTTTGGCTTCTTCTAAGTCAGCAAGGGCTACTTTTTGTTGAGCGACCATGCTATCGACTTCATCTTGCGAAGCATAATTTCGTTTTAATAGAGTACGAGAGCGCTGCACTTGTTGAATCGCACGTTCGTACTCTGCTTTGGCCGAGTCAACGCCACTTTCTGCTTGGCTAATTTTGCTACGTTGTAACGCCTGTTGGGCGATGAGGTTCTTCACATCAGACTGGACGACGGCTAGGTGAGCGTTAGTCTGAGCAAGCGCAGCTTGGTAGTCACGATCATCGATTTGAACCAATAGATCGCCTTCCTTAATTGATTGGTTGTCCGTCACATAGGACTTAACGATATAGCCAGATACCTTAGGGCTGATATTGGTAATGTCTCCCTGTAGGTAGGCATTATCGGTCGACTCAAAGTACTGACCGTAACTGTACCAATATCCAGCACCAGCTAAACCCAATGACAGCATGATCGCAGTGGCAATAAGCGGGGCTTTTTTACGTTTTTTTGTGCTTACTGGTTGCGAAGCGTTGTTGTTCTCTGCCATTTCTCTTTTCTCATTTTGTTTTTATTTGGATGTAACGAATTGTAAATGAATCTGATTGATTGATAAGATAGGAAAAAAGGGAAACACTGTTGCAAAAACCTTACTAATTGTAGTTCTCGGAGGTCTTATGGACTTAAATGCTGTGACTGTTTTCACACAAGTCGTTGATTGTGGGAGTTTTACGTACGCTGCTGAGGTGTTGAATATGACGAAATCAACAGTGAGTCGAAAATTAGCGGAGCTAGAACAGCATTTAGGTGTGAGACTGATCACTCGTTCGACTCGCAGTTTGATACTCACGCCTGAAGGAGAGCGTTTTTATCATTCGAGCCTTCAAATGCAAGAGATCATGAATCAAGCGGAGTTAGAAGTCACTGCAAACCAAGACCTGATTCGCGGTCCATTGAATGTAGTACTACCAGTAGAGTTGGGTCATCAAGTGCTTGCTAAATACATCCATAGCTTTCTGCTTGAATACCCGAATGTGACGATGAACTTGGAGCTAACCAACCGAGAAGTTGACATCATCGGCGAAGGGATCGACCTTTACGCGCAGATTGGTGAGCTGGTTGATTCAAGTTTAGTTTCTCGATACCTAACAACCTCTAAACGTGTGTTAGTGGCGAGCCCTAAATATCTAGAACAAGTTGGCCCAATACACACGCCAAAGGACCTTAAGATTCCTTTTCGCATGATAGAGGTGGTAAACAAAGCCGCACGTTTACCTAAGTGGGAATTGCAATTAGGTGATGGGGAGTCTGAATTGATTCAGCTACCAAGCCAACTCAGGGTAAACACGATTACCGCGTGTTTAACGGCCTGTGTCGATGGCCTAGGGCTAGCAGTGTTACCTGAGTTCATCTGTCGGGAGCATTTCAAGACGGGTCGACTGGTGAAGCTGCTGCCGGAATACGACATGCCACAAGTTTCGGTAAGCTTGGTGTATGCCGACAGACAATTAATGCCGAAACGCAAGAAGGTGTTTATCGATTATCTACTCACAGCGTTTCAGAGTGAGAAGCGCAAGTAGCTTGGTTAGCTTAATCTTAGCTTTATTAAGGTAAGCTATACCCCTTGGTTTTCTGCTAACAGCTAAGGGACTAAATTAATCACTTTAGTTAAGTTCGGCTTTCCACTTTATGACTTCTCCATTGCTTAATATCGCATTGATGGAAGCCGAAGCCACATCGATGTCGCCTTTATCAAACACTTGGTCTGAGAAGTTGGCGATGATCTTACTGCCATCACTGAACGTGGTTTGTTGGACGGTACCGTGGTTATTTAACCATGAGAAATCAATCAACGCTTTATCCCACAACTGTTCGTGTATCGGCTCAAACCCATCTTGGTAGTGTTTTAAGGCTTTGAGCCTCGGGCTTGTACTTTTGAGAGCTTCGTCTCTGGTTAAGTGAACCATCGCGGGCGTGTTATATAGCATGGCTGTTAAGTCACGGCTGGCTTTCACATTGGTAAACTTGAGACTGTCTGAGTGCCAATGGTGCGTATTAATCACTTCATCATGGAATACAGTTTGGTATAACGGTACACGATATTGCGGCGAAAACAGTAGCGACTTATAGGGCTCTTTAACCTTTGCTGGTTTGAAGAAAAAGTCCGGCTTATGATCTGGGTACCAGCGACCTAGGAAGTAGGGAGACTGGCGGTTTTCTTTCATATCTTTATCTGTCCAACCAAACCCTACCGTTTCCAAGCCGTGTGCAAACGCAATGCCCTTGGTGGTCAAGCTGTTGCCGTCTTCAGAGCCCAACACCGGAGACGGTTGTTCGCTCAGCCCCTGCATTCGGTTATTAAAGGCAGAAAGCATTTCCGACTCACTGGTATTGTCACTGTAGTCCTCACGGGCCATTGCCGTTGCATCGACATCTAAGAACAAACTATTGAAGTGACCAAAGTTCATGATGTCTTTGGCGCGCTGTTTTACATAGTCCAAATGGCAATTGGGATTTAAGTAGAAGCCGTTACCACGAAATCCTTTTTTTAAACTCCCATCGGCTAGCTCAATCGCGCATGTTTTTCTTATTGGATCTGGCAGCTGAGCGGTTAACCAGCTGTCATTTAACTGAGCCGGTATTGCAGTGTTATAGGAGTCGTAAGTCCCCACCAGATAACCAGATTGCTTTGCTAACTCGACTGCGTTTGGTTGATAAAAAGCAGGCATCCAGTTATCAAAGCCCAACCAAAGCTTGTTTAATCCTGCGTTGTTTAGATTATCGACCATGCCGGATGATAAGGCTTGCCCCCAAGTATCTGGTGAGTTAAGAAATGACGACGTGTGTTCAGACAACCAGTTTTTTCGACTTTGCGCCGCGATGTATTGCGCCTCAATCGTGTTATCAGTGAGTGTCGGGGATGCGATGGCATAAAAGCTTTGTAGAGATTGGCTAATAGAATCCAACAGCAACTGTTTGTGGTATTGGCTCAACCAGTCCTTACCCTTAGACAAAGTGGATAGCTCACGCTTAGCTTGATTAGATATGTTGAGCTTAGAGCGTTCAAAGTACCACTCTTTTAGTCCCCACCAGTCTGTTACATCTTGGATACTCAAAGGATCTTTACCAAACAGGTAGACATGACTTGCACCAACCAGCTTGCTAATGTCTGGATTACGCGCTTGCTTTGAGGCTAGTGATTCTGACAACCCATTGGCGATGCGCCAGTCGCGGTATTGCTTGGCACCATCGAGCATTGAATCGCCAAGCGTGATACGTACAGCAAAAGGTTGTGACTGATTTAGCGCGGTGAACTGATGCGATGCGCTCATATCGATAAGGGACTTGTTTTTACAGTCCGATTCAGACGTTACATCATTAAAAAACAGTTGGTTATTGGTTGGGTTGATCAATTGGTAGCTGATGAATTGACCATTCTGTTGTGTGGTCCAAAACGGCATCTTTAGGTCTTGAGTGGTGTTGCTTCCAGAGTGGTTATTGGCGAGATAATTCGCCCATCGCTTATTGTTGGTAGGCACGCGCATACCTTCACTAAAGGGCAGAAGCAGTGTTTGTGTTTCTTGTTCCGCAAGGTTGAACCACGCTAGTTCTATTGGTTGATTGCGCTTTACCTTGATATCGGAAGGTAGAGTGAATTGGAGGTCAAGTTCACCTTGATTTAACTCTGCGGTTACTGCGATACGGCTTGGCATTAACGTCCAAGCGGCACTGGTTGAATCCTTGGTTATCTCGGCCACTGTTTGAGGGATACGGTTAACGGTTAGCGAAGCACTGTTAATGCTTAGGTCATTCCAATCTATCATGAGCGTTTCTGGTGATATCGAAACGGTGTCGTTGGCGGTGTGGTCGGCAAGTATTAAATCGTTCTCTTGAGCATGTGTTGAAAAAGCACAAGCGGCGAATACGGCCAAAATGGCACAAGATGTAGCATTAAATTTGTGGTGGATACTAAGCATATCGATATTCCGTAAAGAGTAAGTACGGTTATTACATCTGAGATGCGTTAGTGTTTTGTCACCTATATGTCTCTATTTCTAATTCAAACAACCATCAGTATCTTGTTGTGGTTGGCCTTCAGAAGGGCACCGCAACACGCTGAACATATTGGATTTCAATCGCGCCTTGGTATTCAAACTTTTCTACAGAGGCACTCAAGTGGCTAGCTTTACCTACTGATGGGCTTTCTGTAGGAACAGCGACGTGTTTTGCTTTGATCGGAACTTTGAAACCTAACATGTTGTAGTTTTCATCAAACCATTGCCAACTTACATGGGTGCTAGGGCAGTTATCGATAACCTCTGGCGGCGTGACCACAACGTGTGCGTTCTCAAGCTTATTCTCCAGTGCTAACCAGCGATTGCTGTCATCTAAAGCGACTACAAGTGGGTAGTTGTTCGTCCCAACGGTTAATTGATAAACACCAGATTCTGGTTTGATGAACATCTCATTGGTTTCGATTTCTTGATAGTCGACGCCCGAGTTGAGCTGTCCTTCAATCATCGTAAGACCATCAGGAGCGATGAGTGTGACTGGCTGTGCTTTTTTATTTAGGTCACTGCTGCGTGGCTCGGCTGAGATCTTAATCTGATAGCCTTGTGACGAAAGACCGTAACGTTTAATAAAACTCACTTGGATGTGGTGGGCAGGTCCGTCGCTTTGTTTAAGTGTTCTTCCACATTGAGTTCTAGTGAGTATTTCTTGTTTTACGGGCAGCCAAAGCTGACTATCAAGCGATTCTTGATTGAGTGCGATCTGTAGCTCTTGCCATGCAAGCTGCGGTTGCTCATTAAGTAGCGATTGATAAGATCGTTGTAAAGGTGTCTCTGTAAACCAAGTCGCATGACTCGCAAACGGTAACGCACACAGCAAAGCGGTTAACGATGTTACTTTCATTTCGAATCCCCAACTAAACGGTAGCCAACGCCACGATGTGTCTCTAGTTGGAGTGTTGGCAACTTTTGGCGCAAACGCAGTATGTGGTTATCTACAGTTCGAGTACTCGGAAAGGCTTGGTATCCCCAAACTTTGTTAAGCAGCTCGTCTCGGTGGAACACTCGCCCTTGGCTCTGGACAAACAGGACCAATAGCTGAAACTCTTTCGGTTTAAGTGCTACTGGGGCTTGATCGAGATAGGCGGTTCTTTCCGATAAGTTGATTTTGATATTGGCGTAATTTAGATGACTGACACCCAGTGGACGCAACTGAGTGATGACCCGCGCCAGTAATTCTTCATTTGAAAAAGGCTTGGTCACATAATCTTTGGCGCCAGCCATTAAGCCTTCTACACGCTGTTGAACTTCTACTTTCGCGGTTAATACGATCACGGGTAGTGCTTTAAGAAGTAACCAGTTTGGCAGGTGTTGTAAGCTGTCGCCGTCCTCAAGTTGCCTATCAAGCACCACGAGGTCGGCTCGTAACCAAAGCTTATTGGCATGCGTAGCTTCTTGTGCCCAAAGGCATTGATAACCATTGGACTCAAAGAAGCTGACTAGGCCTTGTCCAAGTAGTGGGTCATCTTCAATCAGCAGTAGGGTGTTCATAAGCTATTTCCAAAATACATCGGGTTGGATTACGGAGAATAATGAGGCGTCCATTCGCCTGTTTCATCAAGTGTTCAACAATGGTGAGTCCAATACCCATGTTATCGTGTCTATACGCATCATTTGGAGTGACTCGGGACAAGGTTCGTTCTAAGAATGAAGGGAAATGTCCTTGATCTTGGACCTCAATTCTTAACTTGTCAGCAAGGGTAACGGTCACTAACACATTACCTTTGCCGTGTTGCTTAGCGTTCTTGATCAAGTTATCTAAGCAAATGGTCAGCCAGTAATAGGGCAGGTTAAGCTCTACTTCGCCGGAATCACATTGATAGTCGATGTTGTGCTTTTCGCATACATGTTCAAGCCACTCTTCGAGAGAAGCGTTTTGCTTCAATAAAGGTTCAGCGTTTTCTGTACTCAAGTAAACCTTACTGTTTTCAGTAAGTTGAGATAGCCTCTGATAGTCAGATATCAAACGCCAAACTGCATCTTGAGTGGCATCAGGGAACTCGTCGTAACGATTTCTGAACATTTCGACGGTTAACCCAAGGCTGGTAATTGGTGTGCGAAGTTCATGAGTCAGGAGCTGCAACACAAACTGTCTCTCTTTACGCTGTTTTGTTCTTAGAAATAGTGACCTTGCTAATATTGAAAATAGAACAACTAGCAAAGAGAAGATCATCACTTTCATGAAAAAAGTGTCGTTGTTCGTTTCACTCAGGCAGAGATTACTGTATCGAAACGAACAGCTTTCTTCAGAGAAGGTTATGCCTTGTTCCTTCGCAATTGGCTTCCAAACATCATGCGGGACCACTTTCCAACCTTGCTCACCACTTAACCAAAGTACATCACCTTGTTGCCAGGCTCGGTATCCATCAAGCAGCGCTTCCCTTCCTTCTGCTGTTAAGGGTTGTAGTTTGGTGTACAGCGGGTGCAGTGGGTTGGTAATCGTTAAAAACGGGTGAATCTGTTCGCTTGTCTCTGGGTAATGCGCCACATAACGGTCAGCAAAGCTGCCACCAGCGGGATGTCGTTTTGAGTGTGCGGCAAACCAGATAGAGTCCAACGTTTGCTGTCGACACAAAGCAAGCTCGAACTCTATGGCATCATTTAAAGCCAGGTTAGAAGGCTCAATTGCTTGGCAGGTCTGCTGAATCTCAGCCAATAAAGCAATATCTTGCCATGTGAATTTTTTGAAATTTGGGTAACGGCTGTTGTCTTGAAGCAGAGCCTTTGGGTAATGAGATAACTCTTGCTGAGAAACAAAGATCGGAGACGCCTGCCAACTCAATTGGTACAGGGACTGCCATTTATCTTGCAAGCTTTGGGCGTTGGCTAGCGTAGGGAGCCAAAAGATCAAACAAAGGGCTAATGTCAGCCTGCGCATCCAGTTATTCTCATTAAAAGTCATTAGCGCGAGTCTAAAGAATTTTGCTCGAGATTTGTAACCTGAATGTCAACAAGTGTCCCCACTTTATCAATTTGTGACCTCGAGTCGCGAAATTAGCGATACATCATCAATCGATGATTTCTTCAAATAATGATTCTAAAGTGCAGAAAGTATCATTTATTTGAATTTGATTAGATAATTGTGTACTTACTGTTACTTATTAAAGGGTGGAACTGAATATACTGGATTTAAACCTAACAAGAGGAATCATCATGAGAACAATGATCAAATCAGTATTGGCATCGAGCATCTTGGCTGCAAGCTCAGTTCACGCATTTGAATTAACCAGTAACGATATTCAAGAAGGTCACCCAATGGCTAAGACGTTTGAATACTCTAGTTGGGGGTGTGATGGTGAGAACTTATCACCTCAACTAATGTGGAAAGACGCACCGGCAGGCACCAAAAGTTTTGCAATCACGGTTTATGACCCAGACGCACCAACCGAAAGTGGTTTTTGGCATTGGGTTGCATTTGATATTCCAGCAACCGTGAATGAATTACCTCGCGCAGCGGACATTACGAAGTTGGGTGGTAAGGAAGGGCGCATCGATTACGGAACGGTTGGTTTTGGTGGCGCTTGCCCTCCTGAGAAAGACGGCATGCATCGTTATCAATTTACGGTTTGGGCGCTATCAACTGATAAGTTAAACCTCGATGAGAATACACCGTCAGCAGTCGTGGGCTTTACGCTGAATAGCATGGCGCTAGACAAAGCAAGGTTAACAGCAACTTACACTCGTTAATTTGCTATAGACAAAAAACAAATAAGGGGATGAGATGAATCATCAATATCAAGTGACAGTGTTTCGAGCTGAGCAGTTACAAAAGCTGCGTAATGTGAGGATTCTATCCCCTAGTTTTATCGATATTGATGTTAAATTTTTATAAGTGTCTGATTTTGTTGGTTTTGCCTGTTTTTTGGGAAGCATGAAAAGACGAGAAAAGCCGACTAAATCAGACTATAACCGAGATTTGCCGCCACTTTGTCGCCACTAATTTTCTAGTGGATTTAGTTCAACGGCTTGTATTAAGTGCTCTGGTGCGAAGTGCGAATAAGTCATAGTTTGCTCTATCTTCTGGTGACCCAAAATACGCTGTAACACCAAAATATCGCCACCATTCATCATAAAGTGGCTAGCAAAGGTATGTCGAAAAACATGAGTGGCTTGTCCTGCGGGTACATGGTTTGGTAATGCTCGTTTAACACACATCCAAGCCTTTTTGTAATTGACATTGAATATGGCGTGACTACTTACTGAGTTCCTTAAGATCTCTTCATACAGAGTAGGGGAAATAGGGACGGATCGATTCTTTTTACCTTTCGTTTCAGTGAAGGTCAGCTTGTATTTTGTTATTTGAGAATGTTTGAGTGAAAGAGCCTCTCCTATACGGCATCCAGTAGCCAAACAGATTTTAGCGACAACATGAATCTGTTTTGCTGGAAGGCTGTCATCAGCAGCTAAAGCACTAAGAACGTTATGTATTTGCTCTTTTGTTAAGTAGCTAAGTTCTCTCTCTGCAATTTTGACGAGTTCAATATCCGCTAAAGGGTTCGGTAATTTCCATAAATCATACTTGATCAGTCGATTAAACATTGAACGTAAGGTTTTTAGTTCGATGTTTTGAGTAGATGATGAGATAGCTACATTTGGGTGGTTACGATGGTAGCTCACACGATTGGCGCGATAGGCCAAATAGTCTTTTTTTGTGAATAGATGTGCTACTGGGTTATTGAGCATGGCGATCGTTTTAGCCATAAGATTATATGAGTTCTGACCTGTTTTCACCGTATGGCCGTGAACCTCCCACCAGGTATCAAGTAAGTCTTTCAACCTGCGGTTGTCGACCTTATTAGCTAACCACGGCTTGTCGTTCACCTCACTCATCGTGAAGTGTTCAAATGCTGTCGCTTCTCCTTTGGTGGCAAAACGCTTTCTTATACGCTTTCCATCTCGCCCGCTGGGATAGCATTCGCATATCCATGGTTTCTTCGAGCCGTCTTTCAGATTTCTAACAGACATAATCAAGCCTTATTAAACTGTGTTTATATACAGGCTAATGGACACTAGAGTGAATAGCAATGTTTAAATTTGACGTTAGGAAACACTTGTTTTCGTCGTCAAAGTCTTTGTTAATTGATAAGACTACAGTCACATGAATACGTTGAACTCCGTATTACTTAGGTTCTACTGTATAAGGAAACCTTCGAAAAACATTAAGTGAGTATTCGCATTGCTAAGTAATGTGAGCTTTTCGTTGAGAGGAAATCTAATTAACGTTATTATTTGTTATATAATCGGAGAAAATATTTAATTGCGTTGTAAATACAAGGATTTCAGGATTGTTTAAGCTTAACAATAAAAAGAATCAACATTATTACTCTGTTGTAGAGCAGAAATTAAACTCAAAAAACCCAGAATCAGGTAGAAAAAAAAGGAAGATTTATCGACATGAAATTCTAAATAAAAAAGAATTGCAGACATTCTCGACCAACGAACGTGGTATTTCCTGTGAAAAAACATTGGCCGAGTTAGATACGTTTACCTTTTATATCGAAGGGAAGAATAGGTATAACTTTGAAGAGTTTTTTGAAAAATACGAATTAAAAGTCGAATTACTAACAAAATGTGTCACGCAGATCTATAATGTAAGAAGTAATGTTGAACTTGATATCAAAGAGTTGACGGTTTGTAAATTTGTAAATATTATACGCAACCCATACAATATTAGATTCATAAACAAGTTTTTCTCTTCTTTGGATAACTCTTGTCCACGTGCTTCTCGTCATAATTATTTTTATGAGAAGATATTATCTTGTGATATCGGTTCAATAAAGCATCTTTCGAAAATTTATGGAGTGACACCTGATGAATACAAGTCTTGGCTAGCTAAAATCTTTTTCTGTGTAAGTATGCCATATAAGTATTCAAAAAATTATTTAGAGTCATTTATTGATCGCTTATTAAATTCAGATGATCTTTTAGTGACATTTGATATAAAGAATTATTCTGAACCTTGTGTATTACTCTCAGATAGGGGATATATTGACAATTCCATGGGTAATTACACATTAATTTCTTTCAATTTAAGTTCAAATTCATTTTTTATTCTAAAATTTATAACTATTTTTGATATTTTAACTAAATTTAAAAATCTACAAATAAATGACAAAGATCTGCTAACTGAGTTTAAAGAATATAAGCGTTTTCACCATGATTTTGACGACTTTGATGCACTTCGTGGATTTAATCGAAGTAGTGTGTATTTCTCTCAAAGGTATGTTTACTCAGGATTTCGTGAAATAAAGTACTTATAACAGTAAGATAATGTGTGAGCAGTCATTGCTAAAGAAAGAGTTTTGAAGAAGGCTTTATATCTTTATATGTGCATTATGTACTTGACTATAGAGAGTGGAAGAGCATACGGAACTGATTCTGATGAGGGAGCTGAGGTTAATCATTTCAAGAAGGCGTGCCAGCATGTTCACCGCTAGCACGTATGTAACCCAAGGCATGTTCCAAAGTAGCACTCTTAAAGAACTTTTAGACTCTTGAAGTATTAACTAATGTTGGTGCCTTGTATTGATTTCAACTGTCTACCTCGGGGGAAGGGAAGTTCAACGGAGTTTTAGCATTTAGCAATTAACTCTTGGTTTCTCTTGATAATCAAACTTGAAAAAAACCATAACGCCCATAATTCTTATTTCTTGTAAATTTTGTATATTTCATATTTTTGATCAATGAGGTATCTGGTTCTTTATTCTCAAAGACAATTATTTGCTTATCTAAATATGAATCACATAGGTCACTATAAAACGAGAAAATGACATCTTCAGATACCTCATCTTCAGGGCTTATTTCATCGCCTGCTTCCCTGTCAGCTTCTTTAAATGTTGTTATCGGAGAGTCCAATACTACAAATTGCGGATGACGTTCCGCCATGATTTCCATCAACCCAATGATATAAGCAGAACAGCTTAACGCACGGTAACCTTTACCAAAATCCATTCTTGGGCTGCCACCAATAACCAAGTCTCGTGTAGCTTTATCGTATGTAGTAGGTTTGTAGTCAGGAAAACCCCAACGGTTGAGGATGGTCTCGACTATTTTTGAGAATGCGATTTGGTCATCGGAATACTCAGGCTGAGAGTACTTAACATCTAAATCTTTATTTTTGAGTGTTAGCGATTGTATCTGATCAGTAATTCTAGATTTCTCGTTAATCTTATGTTCAACACTATATAGCTCCCTTTGATTTTCGATAATTTCTAAATGTGTTTTATTGAAATCGGAAATATCAAATTTTGAAATGCAATTTTTTGTTTTACTGTCGATACTCTCTATTTCAATATTCAACTCTTTTAGGTTTTCTTCGTTACTTATTATATTATCTTCGAGATCTAAAACTGCACTTTTTAGCTCTTCTATTTTAGAGTCGATTTTATTAATCTCAGCGAATGTACTATCTAACACTGACAGCATTTTCTCTGTGTCAATCTCTTTGTCTTCAGATATACTTTGCTCACATGTCGGACATGATATGTAACTATAGTTTTGAAATTGCGCTGTAGATTCACTAATTGCAATCAACCTATCTTTATCAGATGAATATTTTTTAGCTAAGAGTTCAAAACGAGATTTAAGGACCTTATCTTCCCTAATCTGGCTTGATACGAGGTCAATATCCTTTAAAACTTTTTCTCTTAATTCAATTAGTGTTTTGCTCGAAGTAAAATGACTTGTAACCATGTCATTTATTAGGGAGTACTTTTTTTCTAAGCTCACGAGTCCTTGTGATAACTCATCTTTTTGGCTTATCAAAACATCCGTTTCATACGAGTAAACAGAATCTACTATCCCTTGTAATTCATTAATTTTCGCACTGTTTTCTTTGAACTCTTTAATTTTTGGAATCAGTGTTTCTATTTCTTTATCATCTAAGTTTGTCAGTAACGTTCTCAAAAAAGAAGCTTCAAGTGTATTATCACCTTTGTCCCCACTACCAAGGGGAGAATGCTCACCAACTATCCTTGCTTCATCCATGATTAAAACTTGCTCTAAAACTCGCAAGCTCATAGATGATTTCGTTAATTTTTCTTTACCTTTGAGTAACAACTTGTCGTTAAGCTCAAACTTTTTTAACATATAGTTGGATAGATTGCTAAAACCCTTTGCATGTTGAATTTTTAATTCTTCTGTTGTGCTTATTCCTTCTTTGTCAATTTCTTCAATAATAACTTTTTTTCCATCTGTTAGATTACGAGTTATTATAGTTAAATGACCTTGATTTTCGAGTGTTAGCTTTACATCTGTATATCCCTTGGATTGTTTTATATTTTTAGGTTTATTCTTTGCACCTAAAGCATACTTTAAACACTGGATTACATATGACTTACCTGTATTGGAGGGTCCTACGATTACGTTAAGACCTTTCGAAAAATCTAAGAATGCAGTTGGTTTATCTACGCCCAATAGTTCAATTTTATTAATATTCATCGCTGCCCCTAACGAGGTTAATGTTTCTGTTATACTTAAGCTTCAATTCAACAAAATTATCTTCTATCCAAATTAAGTTCGACCAAGCCAATCTGTAATAGTCTGATTTTAAACAAGAAACAAACTCATGAGTTAGTTTGTTAGCTTGATATGTTATGCCATTGTTGTTGTATACTTTATCGATTAGTCCTCGACTAGTAAATAAGTCTAGTGATTTGTGTAGCGTTGCTCTTTTATGTGGAAGTTCAGCCAAGTAATTCGGAACAGTTGGATGTAAGTTATTCGGACCTTCAAATTCTTCCGAATATATAAGCACAAAGTCCAGAAACGCCAAACTATCTAGGTCTAAACTATTTCCTTCCAGACAATTTAATATCATTGCTATTCTAGTGCCTACTTCAATCGGCGTGTTATATATCATTGTGGCACTTTTCATCTTTTTACCCATCGAATCATTTGTTCGTTTACCAAGTGATGACACAATCCTTTTTTATCTTGAGTTTTTATATAGTGAACTAATGGATGAGACGTATAGCTAATATTAACGGCAGCCTCTGACGTCTTTAAGTATTTTTCGTAGCCATTATTATGAGTCTGCCTAAATGTTGGCGATATAGCTTCGTAACACTCTTCTTTAAGATCTTCAAATCCATCTGGTAACCAATCTCGCGAAAACTTGTCTAAAGCATCAGCCGAAAAATAGTTATTTCTGGCGCTCCTTAACTCTGAACTATGCTCAAAATCATCTGCCACATTTGATAGGTTAACTTGTTTACCAGATACATCAGAAAACGCGTTAAGTAATTCGTCTAAGTAAAGTCTTTCATGGGCTTCAACAGTCGCCGGAGCTCTAGGAGCTCTAGGTCTCTCTCTAGTTGTGTGCCCAAACCTAAAATCATAAAATCGTGTCTTGGAGTGCAACTGCAACAAAAGCATAGGGGGAATGTCATCAAAGATTTTAAAATTTGCTTTAATTACATAGTCCCTAAAATCACCCTCTAATGGCACTTCTTGTGTTTTTGTGATCTTTTTACTACAGGTTTTATCCCATCTTTCCAGTAATTCTTTCTTAATATTTTCCGGAGATCGCAACATTTTCATTAAGTCATTGCTGTTACCTTCTGGAGAAACAAAATAGAATTTCTTTGGCCACGAATAGTCACCTCGATGGCTATAAAAAAGAACTTTACCGATTTCTAGTATTGCGTCTGCAACGCTTAGTTTTCTTCCATAGTGCTTACACTGGAAGTTTTCCCATTCATCACCGCTATAAGCTATTACGTCACGACCTAAATCTCCTCCGCCACCACAACGAAGAACCTTGTCATATTCTGTTTTCCAGTGACTCACTAATTCTAAAGTGAAATCTTCCCAAGTTCCGTCATCCATAATTCTCATGCGATCGAGTGGTGAGACAGGGGTGCCGGTTTGAAAGTTTACTGCGGTCAACTGGAGATCGCTTAAATCAACATCCTTTATTTCAACTTCGTGGACTTCCACAACCAAACCTCATTTTAAAAATTTATCAGTTTAATTAGTAACTTATTTTTTAGTATACTATCACATAGTATACGGTTGCATATACTAATTAAAGGAGATAAAACTTAGTACCTCTGTTACTACCATACCAACCCAATGGATTCACTAACGTAAATGCACGTCTTGGTCACTTTGCGGTGGTTTGCACGACAAGTGTTATGAATAGAGGGTTTCATACGACCTTACACAGGTATAGCTTTGGGAAAGGGTGACATCTTAAATTAGGAGGCCTGATTAATTGTCAGCGAGATTTGGCTAGAAGTGACGCTAGCCATAGATTGGTAAGAGGTCAGCAGAAGGCACAGAATTTACAATTTAACTAAGGCATGAACCAAGGTTTTCGTTATATAGTAAACAGATTCTTGGGGTGGATGGACTTTCAATTAAAGAAAGAACCTCAATAAATACGTTAGTAATGACAGTAAAGTTGGAAACGGATCTGTTACTAGCGAAGAGAGGCAGGCCACATTAGCTTTGATATCAAATAGTTGATTGAAGCCAACGTAAGTTATTCTACTTCCATTTGTCGTGTTGGACTGACGCTTCGGTTTTATGAGAGGAAGTAAGTCGAGAGGCTCACTTCTCCTCAATTAGCCATCAAAAGTTTTACTCGCACCTTTCTCCACATGCATGATCCGCACGAATGAAATCCACTGCATGCCTTGATTCGAGTGATGTCTCATACAAAGCATTAACTTTATATTGTTTCTAGTACTACTGCGACTCGTCCGACAATTTTGATATCCTCTTCCGCCACTTCCATCGTAGTGTCACCGAATGCGACAGCTAGTTTTTTACCTGGTAACCGCTGGACGTGATTGATAGACAAATGCCCGTCGATATCTACTAAATACTTTCCAGAGACAGCGCTCTTGATATCTTGATTTACGAGGTACAGAGCCTCGTTTGTTTCTATTTCAACAACTGAAGAGTTATCTAAACCGTATTTGTTCATGCGTCGTAAAGCGTAAGGGACTTCACCAGTATCAATTAACCTTCCATCAGACAAACAGGCGCTTTTTAAAATCACAGTACCATGTTGCGGGTTCGAAGTATCTGATGTTAATAGAGGAGAAGTTTCTGATACGTTAATTTCATTCCTCACTCTGAAACTATTCGTTTGACGATCTGATTCTTTAAGGGCTAAATTTTCTAGGGGTATACCAAGAGAAATGCTCAAACGAACCATTAGCTCATGTGAAGTCCGTTCATGAGTATTCCAAGTGCTGAAAGTTGACTTAGGAACGCCCACGAGCTTAGATAATTCCATGAAGTCTTTGCAGCCAGTTAAGTCCTTGAGATTATGTGTAAAATCAGAACCTTTCAGGTAGTCGAATGGTGGGATGGTATCGCGTGACATCAAATAAATACCCTATTTATCCTAAAAATCGTCAAGTGGGCATTTACAAGTGCTCACGTGGCGATCTATTATTATCTCGTACTCAGGTTCACCCGCCGACCAAAGCAAAATGAACCTGTATGTGTTTGAACTAACGAGAAGGATAGCATTATGTCGACATTCAGCCCAGTCATACTCGCCCCATTCGTGACTTACGAAGAATACTCTCGTGTCTCTGGTTTACCCGTTGGCACCATCAAAGACTATGTTGCACAAGGAAAAATCGTTGTTAAGAAAAAAGATCGATCTAAGGGAAGAGCGTTTGTAAATATGGTTGCCATGCATGAGCTAGCAGCTCGTGAAGCTAAAGAGTTGCTTGGCTAAACCTGTGTTCTTCCTTCTGGACAACGGCTCAAATACTTCACCTTCTGACGTTTTATGTATTGATGACGTTGTCATTTGTCTATCCCTTTCTTACAGAGATTGTTAATTATGGATGAACATGTCGCTATGTGCGTATTACGTGAGCGCAAACAAAAGGCATTTGATGAAGTGTGTCATGCGTTTAGAGCTTCTGAGAATATGACGATCATTGCCAACGAAGTGGGTATGAGTCCAACCATGTTGCGCAATAAATTAAATCCAGAGCAACCTCACGTACTTAGCCCAGTAGAGCTTTTGTTGATCACCAAAGTAAGTGGTAACCACACTTTGATTAACAGTCTTTTACTTGACCTTGGCGTTGTGACAGTAGGGTTCAATAAGGAAGGAAATGAAGAGCAAACATTAGCGGCAAGAGCGCTCGCTAATTCTGTTTACTCAGGTGACTTGGCCCAACAGGCAATAGACCTCGGCGGCACAAGACGACTCACCCGAACTCATAAGCAGAAGCTGATTAAAACGGCACAAAACAGTATTTCAAACCTTGTCCATTTAATCACCGACCTTGAAAACCGCACTACGGGCGTAACCCCATTTTTAAGTATGGGTGTCGACTTTATCGCTAACGGTGCACCAATCCCCGGCTTAAGTTAGAGGAATTTTGTATGTCAGTTGCAACAGTAGAACCTTCAATCGTAGATGTACCACCATTAGAAAACCCATGCCCTGATTTACCTTGTTGGTCTTTGAATAAAGAGCAGAAGGAACGTGGCCTAACTTTTTTACAGCGTACTAGACAAGAACTTGGCGAACGCCAGTTAAAGCCGCTTCGCTCAAAGCGTGCAGAGTTACAAGCTCTGTATTCAAAGACTGATTGTCGCGCTGAACAAATGCGCCTTTCACGTGAAATCAACCGCATTGATGCCAGCGCGCAGCATGTACTCTCACGCTGGTCATAACGCAGTAATCCCAAACCAACCTAGCCACTAGGCATTTTGCCTGCAGCCCTTATCCCTCTTTGATTTAAAGGGGGAGGGTTTTTTACATCCAAAATTTGAGGAATTGATGATGGGTAGTATTGAAACACATTTATTTAACCAGTCACTTGAGCAAATCATTGAGCGCATGAACTCGAGCAATGAAGAGCAACAACACCGAGTTCTGATCCAACTTGACGCTATCGCAAAGAAGCAAGAGCCAATTGCGATTCATCGCCCACAAGAAGAGGTATTGGCTGACATTAAACAAGCGATGAAAGGCGACCGTGCTCGTGTGTTCTTTGGGTATTCATTTCCTAGCTGGTATCGCAATGGCTCGATCGAGCAAGTTTCACAGCTGCATCACTGGGCGAACTTAGATATGAGTAACCGCCACCTTTTCCTCGAAATGTTGAGCTTACGCGACCTCGGTCATTTTGATGATGAGGGGTTGTATCAGTTTGAGCAGTTTTGTTTAGAAGCCGTGGGGGAAAGAGCATGAGTTCAGTAGACAGAAAAGATAGTCATTACATTGCACCAGTGCCAAAAGAAGCCCTCATTCTTCTTGAGCACCTAATGGACCGTTTGGTTGAGGCGGCAGATTGTATGGAAGCGGGTATTGAAAGCACTCGTGCTGCAGGTTTAACAACGGCTGATTTAGAAAGACAAATTCAAGATTCTCGTTTTTTCTCTAATGAAGCAAAGAACTACTTAAAAGCAATGAAAGGGGATGAATGATGGAGTATTCAGCCGTTCTCTTATGCCCAAGTGGTGGCGTTGTCCGTCACGAAGACACACAAGAAGTCGCCAATGTTCAGGTTGGCGATTTTGATTCGATGGATGACGCGGTCAGCCAAGCCTGCCTAACACTTGAATGTTCACACTTACACAAAGGGGTGATCTCGAAAGGAGAGGGTAAGAGTGGGTTTTTGGTGGTGACTAACCAGGAGCTAACAGCGATATGAGCGAAGCACAAAAAATCGCGGCCGAAGCCCCTGATTACATAGAGACTTTATTAGTCGAAATGCTCGAAGGTGAGCATCCAGATAATGAAGTACTGCTAGGCACTTTGCTTTGTGTTGATGAGTCAATTCAAGTTCAGTTGAAGATCACTCGTAACCCCGCAGACTTTTTGGATGAAGGCTGATGGCATCATCCTATGCCTCTAAGAAAAATAAGCGCTCACCAAAGAAGGTTCAAACTTCTGGCGAGCGCTTAATTGCATGGTATCAGGATGTAGATACAAGCAGCATTGAGTTTAATGAGCAACAACAAGAGCGCTCTCGTGAAGCCTTCCTTGAGTGGGTAGGCGGTGATCAAGCGGTGACGCCAATCGCGAGTGATATGGTTTTGTCTACTCGTCCTGCACTCGAGCGTGAGCCTGAAAACCTTTCAGTTGTTGAACGTAAGCTATATGAAGTAAACCCTGCCGATGGAGAATGGCTATCTGAACACTTTTCTGACCTTCCACATTACCTCACTAAGTATTTCGCAAATCGCTATGTTTCGATATTTAAGAAGCAAGGGCGCTTTGCCGCGAACACTTTTATTCGTGAAAAAATGGTACCCGCACATAAACGCGTTCTGTTGGTGTTAGAACAATACAAACAACTTCCTACTACTTCTAAGGTTGCTTTGTTGAGTGATGCTGTCGACGATGAGAGCTGCCCTAAGCAAAAGAACTTTGAAGATTCGAATCAGCAAGCCACTTTCGACTTCGAGCAACTCGAAAAAAGCTGTAAGCCTGTACGATCCAAAATCATTGCTGAGCTGGTTGAAGATGAACTACGAGATATGGCATTTAGAATTGTGTCTATTTTGATTCGATACCAAACGATAATAACTCAATCAATTGAATGTGAAACCGAGAACGGTGAGAACATCGCCGCATTAATGGTTTACAAGCAGTGCGTTTCTTTGGTGCGAAGCTTTGGGTTCAAAACACCAAGCGAAGACAAGAAGATTACGCCTGAAAACATCATGTCGTTTATCTCTAAGTTGAGCTGTGAAAAGTGGTGGTTTAGACGTTTAAAGCGCATTCGTAAGATTATGCGTGAGCACTTAGCCATCGCGATGGGGCAAGTGTCGGCAAAAGCATCACCTTATGCTTCATGGGACTGCATTCAAGAGCATCAAGTTCAGCAAAAGAAGAGCTGGGATTTTATTCAAGGTCACTTACTTCAAGAAGAAACGACAGGCGAAGAAGTTGAAATGGAGGACATGGTCTTAAAGAGTATGTCGAACCCTGCTATTCGTCGTCATGAGTTAATGGTTCGTTGTCGTGGCTGTGAAGATATTGGCAACGAACTTGGCCTACAAGGTTTGTTCTTAACGCTGACAACACCATCGAAATATCATAATAGCTATAAGAAAGGCGGCTTCATTCCACATTGGAACGGAGCGAGCCCACGTGAAGCACAAACCTATTTGAATAAGGTTTGGCAGCGCATTCGTGCCAAATTAGGCCGTGATGAGATTCGTTGGTTTGGTATTCGCGTTGCTGAGCCACATCATGATGGTACTCCGCACTGGCATTTGCTCATCTGGGTTAAGCCTGAGCATGTGTCCAAGGTGCGTGACGTCTTTATCCGCTATGCGGTTGATGAAGACAAAGAAGAGCTTTACCCGTTCTTCGATCGCAACGAAAAGCGAGCAGTGAATAAGCAATCTATTCAAGGCCCATTCAATTATCAGCCTCGTTGTGACTTTGGGTACATCGACCCAGAAAAAGGCACAGCAACAGGCTACATCGCTAAGTATATTTCTAAAAATATTGATGGCTATGCTATGGGTGAAGAGGTCTCGAAAGAGACGGGGCAATCTGTGCAAGCTATGGCAAAAAACGTCAACGCCTGGAAGAGCCGTTGGGGTATTCGTCAATTTCAATTCTTTGGTGGGGCGCCGGTTACTACTTATCGTGAACTGCGCCGTCTAGCTAGCCAAAATAAGAAAGCCTTTATGGAATACGTTTTCAAGCAAGAACGTGAAGACCTGGCTTCTATTTACCTTATGTCTATGTACCGTTTAGTTGGTCCGTTTAAACCGGTCCATGTCATGACTAATGCAGAGTTAGTGTCTGTGATTGCTGATAACTATGAGGCGAGGGCTGATACTGACCAAGCGAATGTCGCAGGAACAATGAAAGCGGCCGACCATGGCAACTGGCAAGGCTACATCATGGGGCAGGGTGGCCCGTTCGTTAAGCGTGAGGATTTATTGATCACGAACTCTTATGAGGTGCTGCCATTTGCTTCCCCGCATGGCGAAGACGTTCGAAAGATTGAGGGTTTTATTGCTGCAGGTGAGGTGGTTAAGACTCGTCTTAAGACTTGGCAGATAGTAACAAAAACTGAAAAGAGCGATGAGGCTGAAGCGGGGGCTTTTGATCTTGCTCTTTCTGGAATCTCTGATTCCTCTCGGAGTTCTGTCAATAACTGTACGCAATCGCAGAAAGTACAGGTCAGCGATCAGCTTAAACGATTATTAGAACCTTACTCTCTAGGTGGTGGTTTACCGCCAAATATTGATAGTTCAGCCTTAATCGCGCTGCAACAAGGCAGCTCAATTCGAATTGATGATGAAACGAGTATAAGAATCCGCCCTGCGGAGCATTTGCCATGCGGAACGTTGCGTCCAGCCCAGCTTGTTGAAGAGCACCAACCCAAACCAGATTTGTCCTGGCTAACAGAAGTTAAGGTTAAACCGCCAGAACCTTTGACTGGAGAAGACAAAGACTACGAATACCAACAGCCAAATCTACCTGACATCACTGTAAGTAAACGTCCAAATAAATCGTGGAGTGAGTACCTAGAAATCATTGAGTCTGACGATTGGCCTTTAGTGTGAACGCTAGATTCATCATGTTGTATTGGGGTAGGAAAATTGGTGAGGAAGCCATTAAAAATGCGGCTTTATGAAGGCTCTAACCAAACCAAATTATCAAATACGTGAATCAATAACTAAAAACACATGTTTACCACTGTATGTATATACAGTAATATTCTGAGTGTCATTGCTAGGAGAGTAGATATGCCTTACAAGAAAATGCTGTTTCAGCGCTCGCTTGACGTCATTATTGACGGTATTTCCATGAGTGAAGCCCGTGCTGATAGTGCGCAAGTTGGTGTGTACTTAATGGGGCTTTTGATCGCCGACAATAAAGGCGAGTTAGACGCAGATAAAATAAAGGCCATCCAATCGATAATTAGGATGGCCGCAGAGGCAGAGACACCGAAGTTTTCGTTATAGCATTGAAAGCTGATTTTGAAGCTCTTGCCGCTGCTCTGGCGGTAGGGCTTTGACTAGGTTAAAAGCTATCTGAGAAGTCGTCTTAGCAGACGGACTAAGAGTGCGGCTAAAGCTTAGATTCATTACAAATGTGTGGCCGCATTCGGGGTCACTACAACTGCAGTACAAATCACTATAACTCGCTGAAATTCGGTTGGATTTTTGTATGCGGGCTTTCTCACCACACTCCTGGCAAATTACTCTCATATGACACCATGAACCTATCGAAATGATAAGCTCATGGTACTAAATTATGGTGAGGATTTATACAGTTCTACCATTTTTGAGGGTGCAAAGTGTGTCTATTCCAAATTTTCGACTTTTATTGAATATAAGTTATGTGCACTTTTGTGAAGTGTGTAAGTGTTCATATTTGCCGCAGACATACAAATGGGAATGAAAATAAGATATATTCACATTCGTTAAAATTATAATGAGAATCATTTTCTTTATGAATGGAAGGTGGCTTTCTGTTAAATAACTTTTAGCACTTACAAGAAAGAGTGTGCCATTAACCTTGATTACTTCCTAACTTGATTTGCTTTAACAAAGTTGACCTACCCCTATAACGTTGAGAAATTTAACACCCGTAATTTGGGGCTCATGGTTACACCAACTATATAATAGCGAACGGCGGGGTAGTTAGTATCTACTAGGTTTGCACCTTTAGTCTCACTTTCAACAGGACTTATAATGAAAATCAGTAGTAAATCAGTCTTAATTTTAGGGCTGTTATCTTCAGCAGTAGTTGCAAATGAATATCACTCACCAGTAGAAAATGTCGAAGTTTATAAAACCGAGCTATCGACGTTATCAATCCATAATCTTTCGCATGAAAAAATTGAGATTGACCTTTATGGTGAAACTGTCAATTTACCCCCTGTATCTGGTGTTCAGTTTGAGTGTTTAGGTTACAGCAACCTTGAGCTTCAAATTAAGAACAATGACCACGAATTCTTTGAGATACCTTGCTCATCTCGTGTAGTGTTCACTGAATCATTTTACAACCAATATACGCAAGGAGAATAATATGAGAAGTCTATTTATTTTAACGGCTATCTTTTCTTTGTCTGCATGTGGTAGTAATGATGATGGTTCATCTAAATCTACTTATTCATCGTGTAAAATAACGAGCTCTTCTGCCCTACTAGCTAGTGATCGTGATCATGACCTAAAACAATGTTGGAATGCAGGTGGTAACGGTTATGAAAGCAGAGGTGATGCTGTACAGTGGTGTACAAGGCAAGTGAATAGTTATATTGCTAATCGATATATTGTCGGCCATACCGTTGAATTTTCAGCTGAGTCAACTTACTGTAAGTAAAAACGACATAAAAAAGGATGGTAGAAAAGCTACTGTCGAATCTAGTTTGTCCTGGTTTTCCAAAAGATACTTTCGATCTAGTTTGACGTTCTATCGTTGAGCTAAATAACTAGTGAGTGTGCTTTGTACCTTATAGCCACCGATTACGGTGGCTTTTTTACGCCTGTCACTAAGCTCGACCTAAAGCTCACCTAACCCACGGAAAATGCACTCCTCCTCCCCACCTGCGACGTTTTTGATCTAATTTTTTCGCAATTCTATTTCAGCGAAATTCTGCGACCGTAATAGAAAGCTAATAAGCCGCGAGCCCTTTAGGAATAACGGGGGATGGGGGATAATTGAAGGGCTGAGAATGGCTTACAGGGCGCCTAACAAAATTGCGAAGAGTGCAAAAAATTGCAATAAATTGAAATTTTGACGATCAGTGTTGATCTGTTTTGTGTTTTTAAGTGATTGAAATGTATTGATTTCTGTATTTTAGGTCAAGTTTTTGATGATCATTTGTGTTTTTTCGATGATCAGTTTCGTATCGCCTCTGCCCTTGTGAGACAAGGGCTGAGCGTGAATTGCAACGAAAAACAAAATTGCAAAAAATGTCACTGTGTCTACGTGGCAATGTTGTCCAGGTTAAAGGTTAAATGCAGACTTTCCGGCACTTCCGGATCACCATTAACGGCATCCATGAACATCTCACAAGCCGGAATGACTTCATTCTTGCAGTAGACGTAATCGAATTTAATGGGATCACCACGGGTCCCACCATTTGGAATGATGGCGGCCAGTTCTACAGGGAAGCGGTGACCTGTTATCACTTCTTGAGCAGTGACGTTCTTAATTTTTTCGTATTCATCTTTGGTGGCGATATCGCCAACGGGTATGAGCTGTATGCCTCGCTCATTGCCGTTCGGGATATTGATAAACATCGAGCGGAAGTTACCCACGCCACGGCTAGAAGCCATCTTTTCTTTTAGGTCGTCTTCATCTTCTTTGCTCAGATTTGGGTCGGTGGCGTAGAAGATAAAACCCATGTGCAAACCGTTCTTATAGTACCGGCGGCGAAAGGTGGTGGAGTCCTGGCTAAGTAGTGCGGATTGGACACACCCCAGATAATCGGGCCCACCGTAAACCTGCTGGACGGGGTCGTATTGCTTGATGAAAATGATGTCTTCTTTCTTGTAACTCTTCTGTTTGTCGCCACGCTCTAAGAAAGCAAAATTACCATTCTTACGTTTTCGTAAATACATAGTGGGGATTGGCCAAAGGCCTACGACTTTTCCTAAATAGTTACGCAGCTTAAGCAGGGCAGTGTCACCAAACTCTAAGAAGTCATGCACGGCCGATTGCATTTGTTGCTTCTGCATTCCACCTTGGATGTAACGACCTGAAATCATATTACGGCGAGCCATTAAGATAGAGCCGTGATAGGCGTTGGCTCGCGTGAGTTTGTTTAAGCCCATTCTATCAAGTGGCGGCTCCCAATAGTCGCCATCGTCGTTGTAATACAGCTCGCTGTAATCGTAGTTGGTAAAATCACGATTCATGATCTCAGGCTCACCAAAGCTAAACATCAAGCTTTCATCATTTGTGATTGTTTCTGTTTTCTGTTCAGTCATAGAGTTACATCTGCCAAGTTGATTTGCGTTTTTCTGAGTGGTCGAGCGGCTCATTAATGCAAGCGTGTGAAATAGCCCAAAATGCATCGGCGTGGCCAGTTAACTCGCTGCGTTCGGCTTTGAAGGTCATGTTGTTACCGCTGTTGGTGGTCGCTCGCTTAATGGCCATGAAGGCCATAGCAATGTCTTTGTGCTCAGCATCAAATTGAATGCGATTGGCTTCGACCACATCAATCATCTTCATCACCAATCGGTTTTTACTTTCGTTGCTGTATTGAATGGCCACGGTTTCTCGCGGGTGTTTTTTGCTGAGCAAGTCATAGACACCCGCACCAATGCCTGTGGTATCGATGCCCAAATAGCTGACGTTGTAACGCTCAAACACTTTTGAGACTTGCTGAGCCTGGTACTGAAAGTTCAACCCGCGCCAATAGTGCTTTTCCAAGACTCGGAACTTTTCAATGGCCACAATAGGCGGGGCCACCACAACTAAACAGGCGTTGTCTCGGGTTCGGCTTGGATCGTAACCTAACCACACCTCACGCCGGTTGAAGGGATCGTTGTCATTGGGCTTGAAGTCTTGCCACCGGCTAATGTCGACCATGGCTTTCTCAAGTGCTGAGAACTTAAAGACCGAGCTGGCGCCATCGACGAAGATACACATAAACAGATTATCGAAATCGTCTTTGCTGTATTCGTCGCGCAGTTCATCGATATCAAATAGTTCACAACCGCCAGCAGCGGCATCCTCAATCGTGACCACGTAACGCCATTGCTTGTCTGGGCAGAGTCTTCCACCGTCTCGATAGTCGTCAAAGGTCGGAAACTCAATATTGGCGCGGGTGTCTCGACCTTGGCGCCATTGGTCACCCGTCCAAAAGGTGTAAGCCTGGTGGGTTTTAGCCGAAGGGGTGGAGAAGTAGGTTTTGCGCCAGTTCTTGTGGGTCGCCATGGCGGACGCGAGTTTGTTGAGTTCATCGAACTTAGGGATCCAAAAGTATTCATCCACATAAACGTGGCCATGATAACTTTGCGCGGTTTTGGAGTTGGTCGAGAGAAAGCGTAGCTCTGCGCCATTAGAGAGAATGATCGGGTTGCCGGTCAATTCGATGCCTAAGAACGCTTGAGCAACCGCGATGATGTAACTTCTGAATACTTCGGCCTGGGCGCGAGACGCCGACAAAAATATCTGGTTATCGCCGGTCAAAATCGCATCTTCTAACGCTTCACCACTGAAATAGTAGGTCGCGCCAATCTGGCGTGATTTAAGAATGTTGCGTGTACGCTGGTGCAGGTTGTTACGCATCGTGTGCTGATATTCAAAGAGCGATTCATGCCAGGTCGCGAAGTTCTCTTTGGTCAGCTCAGCGATGTTGTTTTTCTTTTTACTCTTCTTTTTCTGCTTGTCGTCGTTCTTAGTCGAACGCGCCTTTTTCCCTTGAGTGTTCTTTGCAGGTTGCGTTTCATTCGTGGCGCGTTTCTCAGCCACGGGCTGAGTTTGAGCGTGGTGTTTTTTGAGTTGAACATGGTGCTTGATGAGCCTATCAAGCATATCGAGTTGGCTTTTAGAAGGGTTCTCCAGTTCGAGTAAGGTTTCAATTCTGCGCGCGATGGACTCATCTATTGTTTGCTCGCGCAGCATGTCACGCCATCCGTATTTGTCAGCCCAGTGATAAAGAATTCGGGTGCTGTTCAAACCTAATTCGGAAGCGATTTCTTTGGGTGTCCAAGCCTTTAAATACAGGGCTCGGGCTGCATGTCGTGTTTCGGATGTATATGCCATGAGCCCATCATAAGCCCTGTTCACGCCTTAAATTGCATAGCAAAGTTCGGAGGATTTCCGTTATCGCTCCTATCCGAATTGGTCGGAATCGAAGTGGCTGAAACCACCGATTCAAAGGCGTATTGTGAAAACTCAAAACACGAACTGACCAATGAAAATTAGGTACGCACTCAAATGGCAAAAATCAGTGATTGGAAAATTGTAGCAACCGAAGGGCCAACGGTAGATGGTCGTAAGATCACCCGCGAATGGCTCACGCAGATTGCCGAGAACTATGCCCTGAGTGAATACACCGCGTTGATTTGGCCAGAGCATAAACGCTTTGCCGGTTACGGCAGTAACTGGGGCAGAGTGCTTGAAGTTAAAGCTGAAGAAGTGGATGGCAAAATGCGCTTGTTTGCCAAGCTTGAACCTAACCAATACTTACTTGAAGCCAATAAGCTTGGGCAGAAGCTGTTTACCTCCATTGAACCCAATCCAGATTATAAAGGGCAAGGAAAGTGCTACCTAACGGGGTTAGCCGTGACCGATTCCCCGGCATCGTCTGGTGTGTCATTACTTCAGTTTTCACGACAAGACGGTAAAACCACAGAGCTCAGTTGTAGCCAACTGGAAGCCATCAATTTGGATGAGTGCTATTCCAAAACCGATCGCTTTTTTGCTCTGTGTAATGCCTTTTTCAATTCTGGTGACGAACAGCCAGAGCCACAACCGGAACCTGAACCAGAGGAAGAAGAAGTGACCGAAGAACAACTCAAAGCTGCCCTGAAAGAGCAGTTCGGCATCATGAAAGGTGAGTTAAAGGATGAACTCAAGCAAGAGTTTAACCTGCAAACGCAAACGCCTAATGAACCTGAAGCTGTCCCTGAAGGCGAAGTTCAAACGTTCTCTTTAGAGCAGTTTTCCAGTGTATTGGAGAAGCAGCTCGCGCCCGTCACCGAGCAAGTAAAGAGCCTAGAAACCCAGTTCGCCGAGCTTAAGCAAGAAGTCCCAGGGCAAAAGCCTGGTGAAGAAGGCCATGGCGGCGATGATGCTAATCAATTCAATGCTAAGGACATGTATTAATGTTAAATGCCATTTCTACTCAATGTATTCAAGAGTTCTGTGACGTGACGGTTCAAGCGGCTGGTGCGGCAGCAGGCTCTAAGATGTTCAGCATCACGCCGGTGATGGAAACCAAGCTGCGTGACGCGATGAAACATTCCCATGCCTTTCTTGGCATGATCCACAGTGGTTTGGTCGAACAAATCAAAGGTCAGGTCATTGATGTGGGTTTAGATGGTCTTGCCACCGGTCGTGCTGACGGCCGTTTCAGTGTGGATGTCGATCAAGAAGGCAATACTTACGAGCTCGTAAAAACCGATTCAGGTTGCCATATCCCTTGGGAGCTGATGACCCAATGGATTAATTCTGGCAGTAAGGGCCAGTGGCTTAATTTGATGAAAAGCGCCATCGCTAAACGTTTTGCGTTAGATATGCTGCGTATCGGTTTTAATGGTACGAGTATTGCGACAGTGACCGATCCGGTGAATAACCCTCTAGGCCAAGACGTCAACAAAGGTTGGTTGGCCATCGTCAAAGAGAAAAAAGCGGTACAAGTACTTCCGGCTGCAAAACTGGATGCGACGGGCAAAACAGACGGCTCGTATAAAAATCTGGATTCACTGGTTCAAGATTTGATTAACACCACCATAGCAGAGCAACATCGCCAAGATGATGATTTGGTCGTGATTATTGGCTCTAACCTGGTGGCGGCTGAGCAGCATCGTTTGTTGGAGTCGGCAGACACGCCTACCGAGCACAAAGCCGCTCAATCTCTTGCTAAGACGATTGCGGGCAAGAAGGCTTATACACCCCCGTTTTTCCCTGCGAACGCAATTTGGGTCAGCAACCTAAAAAATCTGCAAATCTTGACGCAAACAGGCACGCAGTGGCGTAAGCAAGAGAACAACACGGATCGACTTCGCTTCGAATCTAACCATATTCGTATGGAAGGTTATGCCGTCGGCAACTACCACAAGTTTGCCGCGATTGAAGATGTGACCGTTGTTGAACCTGCGAAGGGGTAATGTATGGCCAGCCCATTAGCCAAGTTGCGCCAAGAGGCCTTGGCACAACAACAAAAGCAATCGACAGCTGAAACGCAGTTTGTTGCTCACCCAAACAGTTTGCACTTGCTGCTCGCCGAACTCGACAGCGATTTGAAGGTACTAAAAACCTTCAATCGTAAAGACGAAAAGGTGAATCACAAACGCGAAGTGTTGGTGCCTAAATATCGCGATGCGATTGAAGCTTACCTCGCCGGTGACGAGCAGTTCGATAACCCGCTGTTTACGCAAATGGTGATTTGGCTCTTTGATATCGAAGATCTCGATACTGCCATCAAGTGGTGTGACATCGCCATTGAACGCGGGCTCGATACGCCCGAGCGATTCAAGCGTGATTTTGCAACCTTCTGCGCCGATGAAGTCTTGGCCTGGTCAGAGCGAATGGCAGACAAGTGCCAGTCCGTCGAACCTTATTTCTCTCAGGTCTTCGAGAAGGTCACCCAAGTTTGGCGTATCAACGAGAAGCCGACGGCGAAATGGCTGAAGTTCGCCGGCTTACACTTGCTTCGAAATGAGCAAGGTAAACCCCACGCCGCGTCGGTGGGCGATATCGACACGCTACAGACAGCGCGAACTCATCTTCAAAACGCGCATGAGCAATACAGCGCGATTGGGGTAAGCACCATGATCGATAACATCGACCAACGTATCCGAGCGTTAGAGAGTGGCGATAACCTCTGACTGAACAGGCTCCTACGCCACCGCGCCTCGACTGACGAGGAAGAGCAAGTGATTCATCACCCGGCTTATTCCGTCGACTCAGTGGCCAGAGGCGCACTTATTCCAATAAGGAGACAGGATGAGCTTTGGCGGAAAAGTGGATAAGGCGAGTAACCAAGTGATACCCGGTGAAGGTTGGCCCGATTTAACGAACGATGAGTTTCGTCAACTGCGCCGCATTCCGCATACGTTTGATAACGACTCTATGGCGGTGGCCATCACGATAGCGGCCAACAATATTCAAGAGAAGTTAGTGAGCCTGTTGGTCGAGGGAGTCCCGCCATCACTGAACGTCGCTAAAACCGCCTTGTACAAACGTGCGGTGTACGGTCGAGCGCACTCGGAATTGTTGCCCGAGTTCGCCACGCAAGACAGGCGCAAAGAAGGAGACAACGCGGCATTAGATGAACCGCAACAGGCGGCACGTTTTCTCGCGCAAAGTAACAAAGATGTCTCTCAACTGCTTGGCCGCAGTGCGAATGGGATTGGCGTGATATGAGCAGCGCAGTTTACAACCAAACCAAGCTTGAGCACTTAACGACTTACATCGTCAGCCACCTCAACAGCAACGTGCTTGAGAACAAAATGGACGCGTGGCAAGAAAACGGCTCGATAGTGCCAAGCGGTGAAGACCGTGGGAACGGCGGGTATATCGCCTGTTACTGGAAATATAACGCGGTGATTTCGGTTGAGGAGTTTCCTCACCAATTACTGGATCCTCGCTGCTTACTGGCTCTGATTGCTTGTTGGCTCAGTGACCATGAAGAAGATCGCAACGAGCAAGAGCTTGAAGACCCCACGCTTTCGGTCGATGTGATCAGCAGTGAAGCGGCCGATGTGAGCATTGAACTGGAGTTGATGGAGCCCATTGAGTTGGTCCCAGATGAAGCCGGCATGATCACCTGGCGAGGCATGCGATATCGAGTTCAAGCCGTGGAGATTTACACCGCAGAAGAAGCGGAGTTGGTGAATGAAACCAACGATTAGTGCGAATAAAAGGGATGTGCTCAACCTGCAAGAAAGGTTAGCCATGTTAGCGCTTCCCCCCAGAAAGCGTGTATGGATATTGAAAACCTTAGGGCGCTGGGAAAAAGCCAATACACGCAAACGCATTCAGCAACAAAAAGACATTCACGGCCAAGCCTTAGCACCGAAGAAACGGAATAAGCGCGGAAAAGTGATGCGCCGTATGGCCAAGGGATTAACCCCTTATGTACGAAACGCCGACACGCTCGACTTAACTTGGGGCAATAAGCTCACCGCAAGAATTGCCGCCAGGCATCACCTTGGTCAAAAGCAAACCATGACCAAGCGCCAAATGCAAAAGCGGTGGGGAACACCTAACTACAGTGCGCCTTGCAGTAAAGGGCAAGCGCGAAAACTGAGGGAGCTGGGTTACACGGTCGCGCGAAAGAGTGGCAAGGGAAGGAAGAAACCCTCACTCAAGTTATTGATGGCCACTGTTAGCCATGGCCAAGCTGGGCAAATTATCCGAGAGCTGAGCAATCAGCCGAGTGTCACCGCTTGGGATATCCCTTTAGTCGAGCGCCAGATATTAGGTAGTAAAGAACGCGAAGTAACCCGCCAACTCATCACCATTTTTGAGCAGGCCAGAAAGCGAAAATAAGCGAGGACATAACCAATGGCAACCGGAAAGGTCGAGGTCAACAACCTTAATTTAGGACAAGGCGGGATCCCAGAGATTGAACGCCACCTGCTGTATATCGGTCGCACCGATAAAACTGAACTGCAAGGTAAGGTCACCCGCGTCAACAACATGACCAACCTTGATGATGTCGTCGCGGATGACTTGCTGGGCGCTAACCTGAAAGCCGCACAGCTCAATGGAAAACAGAATTGGACAGGTGCTGTGTTTGGTCTCGCTGAAGGTAAAACGTGGCAGGAGGCCGTCGATATTGCCAATCGAACCGATTCGTTCGAAGGCGTGTGCGTTGTCGATGTGGTAAGCAGCAAAGCCGACTTCCAAGCGATGCAAAGCAAAGCGACTGAGCTCACCAGCAAGCTGGGCCGTTGGGTGTTCTTTTTGGCGGCGTGTCCTGGCATCGATAAGAGCAAGCAAACCTGGGCTAAATACGAAACCAGTCTATTGGCATTGATCAATGGTGTCTCCGCGAACCTCGTGACACCGGTTCCGATGCTCAATGGCAATAACATCGGTGTGTTGGGTGGTCGCTTATGTGATCGCGCGGTGACCGTGGCTGATAGCCCGATGCGAGTGGCCACGGGCAGCGTGTTGGGCCTTGGCGAGATGCCTATCGATAGCGCCGGCAAACCTCTGGAAATGAGCACCATTTCGGCCTTGGCCAATGCGCGTTACTCCTTACCGCAATGGTACGCCGATATGGAAGGGGTGTACTGGAGCGATGCCACCACACTGGAAACCAAAGGCGGAGACTATCAGTTCTTAGAGTACGTTCGCCCCGTTCATAAGTTGAACCGCCGCGTACGTATTAAAGCGATTCGTCGCATTGCCGATCGCATTCTCAATTCGACGCCACCGAGTATCGAGCTCAATCGCACTTACTTTAGCAAAGACATGCGTGACATGTCGAAGACCACCGAGATTGGGGGGATCCCGTTCCCTGGTGAAATCATGGCACCGCGTGAAGAGGACGTGTCGATTCAGTGGATGAGCAAAACCAAAGTCAACATTGGCTTGATGGTTCGCCCACACAACTGCCCAAAACACATCGTGGTCAATATCGGTCTCGATCTCTCTAACCCAGCCGACACGGAGGCCTAATCCATGAGCATGCGAATTTCTGGTAAGAACATGCATTTTTCAATGGGCGACTACAAGCTCAAAGCGCAAAAAGTCAGCCTCTCTATTACCGACAATTCCGCCGTCAATAAAACCTCAGGGGTGCCGGATGGTTACGTCGATGGCGATGTCGAAGCCAGCGGCGAGATGGAGCTCACCACGCAGCAATTTAATCAGTTGAGCAAGGCTGCGAGAGGCGCCGGCTCTTGGCGTGGCATGCCGGACTTTGATGCCTTGTTCTACGGCAAGATTGATAAAGACGAACTGAAAATCGAAGCCTTTGGCTGTCGTATCAAGATCTCGGATTTACTCGACGCCGACACCAACGGAGGCAGTGCGCTCGTGCACAAGCTGCCGTTCGAAGTGACCAGCCCAGACTTTGTGAAAATCAACGGCGTGCCATACCTGCGCCCTGATGAAACCGCAGACCTGGTCCAGTAATGCTTTTCTGATTCGATAGGAGACGAGATGTCTGATGTTGTCGACCATGCCTGTGACATTGAAGCCCAACTCACAGAAGTGGCATTGGCCAACCAATTGGCAAGGGCTAAGCCAGAAAACCACCGGGAGAGCGCGCAGGAATGTGGCGAGTGCGGCGATCCCATCCCTGAAGCTCGCCGCCAACACATCGTGGGATGTCAGTACTGCACTCACTGTCAAAGCGATTTGGAGAAGATGAAACGATGAAACTAGGAACGCTCTTTGTTGAGCATGTGATTAAGCCGGTACTCGATCATTTAGACATGGTTACTGGCGGGCACGGCAAGCTGAACACGCCAGCCGCCATCCGTCTGATTTTGATGATTGTCGCCCATGAATCCGGTGCATTGACGTACGCCAAGCAGGTGCGTGGTCCCGCATTAGGGTTCACTCAAATGGAGCCAGCCACCTTTGCCTGGTTGATTGAATGGCTAGGAAAAACACGGCCTCACTTGTTGGACGCGCTTTCGATGTTTGCGCCGCTGACCGCCGATTCCGTCGAAAAACAGGATGCGGACTATATGGTGATTTCCCCTCAGTTCGCGGTGGCCACGGCGCGTTTGAACCTGATCCGATTCCCAGAAGCCTTGCCAGAAGCGGATGACCTTAAAGGTTTAGCGCGTTACGCGAAAAAGTACTGGAACACGTCGGCAGGTAAAGCCACAGAGGCGGATTACCTTAACGCTTATTTATCCATGATGGGAGAACAATCATGAGCTTTTTAACGGGGATCATCGGCAAAACCTTACTGGAAGTTTTGAAAGGCCTGTTCTTTCAAATCGGTTGGAAAATCATTCTTGAACGCTTTGCGAGTCGTCTTGTGGTGTGGGGGCTTGAAGCGCTTCGTGACTTGAGTACCAACGACGTGATTCAAGAGACCGTAGACGATGTAATCGCCTCTCTTCAAGGCAAACGCTTGAAGGAAATCCCACAGAAGGAATAGCGATGGATCCAACTTGGCTATCGGCTCTGGTTGCCTTGGCTACCTTGTTGGTGATGTTAACCGGAGCATTGATTGGCAAGCTGTTTTCCCTCTCGAAAGAGCTTGCCGACTATAAAACTCATGTGGCGGAGAATTACGCCACCAAAGAAGAGGTGAAGGACGGTTTTGAACGCCTTGAGCGTCAATTGGAAACCGGACTTACTCGAATTTATGAATCATTGAAGCGAGAAGCAGCATGACAAAATCCATTGTTTTAACCGTTGGCACGACCGACCTTGAGTTCAACCCAACGCCAGCCGAGTACGACGACGCACAAAACACCATCTTACAAGGTGATGCCAGTAGCGCAGCTCACAACTTCCTGATGAGCTGTGTGGACGAAGGCTCAAAAGCCGCGCTGCGTGACATTACTCAGCAAAACCCTGGAGCAGCAACGCAGATTTACGGTGCGGTGCTGAAAGAGTACGCCCCTAAGCTGTCCATCTCGGTAAAAAAATAGATGGGCTTGTCGCTGTTATTGAGAGCAGTGACAGGCAAAAGATGTATGCGTGGCGGCGCAAGTGGCTACCCAATGAGCCCGATACTGAGCAGAACCTGGCTTATGCGATTTGGCTAGAGAAGAACCATTGGGAAAACATGCAAGCCGTCACCGCTAGCGGTGTAGCCAAAGCCTTTAGCGGTTAACCACCAAACCATTAGAGAATTGTTGATGTTACCAGAAGCCCTCAGATTTCAAGTTGGATTGATTGACCAGATCTCAAAACCTCTGGGCCACATTCAGCGCCAACTCTCCGATGTCACCAATACCTACAAACAAGGGACGCAAACCATGGTGTCGGGCGCCGCTGGCATGGTGGGCGCGGGCTTTGCCCTGCAACAAGCATTAATGCCCGCCATTGAAATGGACAGGGCGTTAGGTGAGGTGAAATCTCTCGGGGTAGCGGATGAGCAGCTTAAGCAGCTCAGCGACACGGCCCTGGAGTTTGCGGTGGACTATGGCAAGTCGGCCGCCGATTTTGTGGCCGCCTCTTATGATATTCAGTCGGCGATTTCTGGTTTAGGTGTCAATGAGCTTTCTGAGTTTACACGCGCGTCAGGGGTGCTGGCCGCAGCAACGAAAGCAGACACAGCAACCATCACCAACTATGTCGGCACCATGTACGGCATTTTCCAACATTCCGCCAACGAAATAGGGAAGGCGGATTGGGTCAATATGCTGGGTGGTCAAACGGCCAAAGCGGTGCAGATGTTCAAAACCACGGGCGATGGTATGTCGTCGGCGTTCACCTCAATAGGCGCCGCCGCCACATCGGTGGGGGTTGGGATGACCGAACAGATGGCGATTTTAGGTACGTTGCAGTCCACCATGAGTGGCAGTGAAGCGGGGACAAAATACCGCGCGTTCTTAGCCGGCGCGGCCAAAGCGCAAGCCGCCTTGAACATGCAGTTCACCAATGCCCAAGGTCAAATGCTGCCGATGGTCGATATCTTGAACCAAATCAAGAGACGCTACGGGGAAACCATCTCGGTTGCCGAAGCCGCAGAGCTGAGCAAAGCGTTTGGCACGCAAGAAGCGTCGGCGATGATCCAACTATTGATGCAAAACACCGATGGGCTCGCCACGTCGATAAACGAGCTCGGCAAAGTTAAAGGGCTTGATGTGGCTGAGCAAATGGCGGGCGCCATGACCGACCAATGGGAACGGTTAGAGCAAGGCGTGTTTGCCATTAGTGCGGCTTTTGGCTCTGTGCTTCTGCCAGCCATCTTACCTGTGGTAGGCGACATGGCTGAAGGCGCGAACGTAATCGTTCAATGGACGCAGATGTTCCCGAACCTGTCTAAATACATCGGCTTCGCAGCCATAGCAATTTTAGGTGCTGTGGCAGCAGGCGGCGCGTTAACGCTCATGATGGGAGTGGGCAAACAAGTGATGGCCACTTACCTGCTTACTATGAAGTTGTTCGCGGGAGTGAGCGCCTTGCTCACTCAAGGCTTAGGAGCTTTTCGTGCTGCGATGCTCGCCGCGAACATCGCCATTGCTGCCAACCCTATCATCTTGATTGTGAGTGCGGTGATAGCTGCAGTAACCGCTGTGGGTGCTCTGATCTACTACTGGGATGATTTGAAAGCCTCGTTGGGTGATAACGCGGTATTTCAGGCCATTGAGTATAGCGCTGATGCGGCCATGCAGGCGGTATCGACGTTGTTTGATGCGTTCAAGCCTTTGCTCAATATCGTGATGGGACTGGGCAAGATGCTAGGCGACGTTCTACTTCGCGTTTTTCAGGTGTTATGGGAAACCGTGAAAGTTGGCTTTTCAGCGATGGGGTCGGTGTTATTTGGTGTGTTGGATGTGGTTGGCGTCGTGGCGACAGGCGTGGGCTGGGTGATTGCGGGTGTTATTGGCTCGATGGGTTTGCTCATGAATGGGTTCACCTTTGTGTTTAAAGCCATCGCTGCCAGTTGGCAATGGGTGATGAGTGGCTTTAGTGATACCAGTGGCTTTACCTTCATTGGACAAATGGTGTCGTGGTTGAGAGGCGGGTTTGAGAGCCTAGTATTGGGTTGGCGCGTGTTTACAGCGGAAATGGCGATACACGGTGGTTTACCGAAATTTCTAGTGCGGTAGAGCTGGTGACATTGCCATTTCAAACCCTTTTCAACTTCCTATCGGCGGGATGGCAATGGGTAATGAGCGGCTTTAGCGATACCAGCGGCTTTGCCTTCATTGGCCAAATGGCCGAAGCGATGCGCAATATTTTTGGCAGCGTGTTCAGTTGGTTCACCGATAAATTAGCGGGCATTTGGGAAAGCCTAAAAGGACTGGTTGATTGGTTGCCTGGTTTGGGTGATGAGGAGGACACCACGCCTGTGAGATCCAAGTCTGTGCAAAGCGCAGTGCCTCACACTCAAGTCCAGCCAGGTGGCGCGGCCAAGAGCATTGCCCATTATCAAACGAGTTCAACCAATTACGGCGGTGTGGCGATTTACCCCACTTACATGAGCAGCCCACAAGACATGGCGAGTGAATTAGAAATGGCGGCAGGCTAATGGTTGATTACGTATATCAAGACATCTTAATTGAAAACGGTGACGTGGTACTAGATGCAGGTAGAAACCCTGTATTGATCCAAGACCGAGCGGTCATCGCTCAAGACATCAAACACGCGATCATTGAAAGCAACGTAGCCATCCACTTGATTGCTGAGCGCAGCCCCGCGAAAAAAGCCGATGCGCGTACACAGTTAGAGTTGTTAGTGGAAGAAGACGTTCGTTTGGTGCCTGGGACGGTGCGCATCGAAGAAGTGAGCGATGGGCAATTGTATATTTTTGCAGAGACGGTGCAATTTGGCCGCGTAACAACAGAGGTGCAGGTTGACTGATATTCCCAAACCCAACTTTACCGAGCTGGCGAAAAAAGCGGGGTTACCGCTTGAGGCGTCAGAGTGGAAAGCGACGCTCAAAGAAGAAGCGGCGAAGCAAGGCAGCACCATCGCTAACGACTCTCAATATTCGCCATTTTGGCGCTTGATTGAAACCATGGTGATTGGGCCGACTGTGTGGTTAGTAAACCGCTTTTTGGTGGGGTACGTGTTGCCCAACATGTTCGTGGCCACAGCCAAAGACAAATGGCTCGATCTGTGGGCGTGGCAGTTCAACGTGAAGCGCAAACCCGCCACCAAAGCCGTTGGACAGGTCGTGATTCACCGAGCCGCGCAGCAAGGGCCAGCGATTGTGATTTCTAAGGGCACAGTGATACAAACCGACCCGATTAACGGCGCGGTGTATCGAGTGCTACTGAGCCAAGACACGACGTTACCGGAAAACGCCGCTTCAATCATTGGCAGAGTGGTGGCCGAGCATCAAGGCGCCGCCTTTAACTTAGGCGAAGGCTACTTTCATGTCTTAACGTCGGCGGTTCCAGGTATTAGCCGCGTGGTGAATTCGGCCGATTGGTTGATTAACGCGGGCGCGGATGAAGAAACCGACGACCAACTGAGGGGGCGCATTCGAAATCAGTTCAGTGGCGTGGCGAAATGGCACATCGATGCGGCGTATCGCTCCTTGCTGATGTTGCGTGCCGGCATCAACAGCGAAAACATTTACTTCGAGCACAACGCGCCGCGAGGTCCAGGTTCGGCCAACGCTTATATCTTGTTGGACTCGGGTGAGCCATCACCGCAAATGCTGGCGGATTTAAACACGCACATCAACCAAGAGGGCAATCATGGCCATGGCGATGATCTTAAGGTGTACGCCATGCCAGGCAATACCATCACGGTGACGTGTCGAGCCTGGGTGGCGCGCCTGTTGTCTGATGAAGAAAACGCGCAATTGGAAGCGAACATGGCGCTGTTTATTGGCTCGGCCTTTAGGCAAAACACCGATTATCAGGCGACCAAAACCAAGCCTTCCTCGCGCTTTAGTTTTTCGAAGTTAGCGCAAGAGCTGCACGGTGAGTTTCCTGTCTTGGCGTCGATTGAGTTTGACAATGCGGACCTGAGCAATGGCATGGAAGTACCAAGGATGAAGCAGTTGGAGATACGCATTGAAACGGCCTAACTTTACGCTCAAGCATTGGATGGGTAAGGGCGAGCTCTACAAGCTCGGCCAAGCGCTGCTGGGTTATTGGTCCCACGTTCAAGACATCTTGGAGTGGCCGCTGAGGCAGTTAGATCCGATGGTCGCCCCGATTGAATTATTGGACTTGATGGCTTGGCAGCGAGACATCGAACGTTTGCCCCAAGAGCCTGAGCACATCTACCGCATTCGAGTGAACTTTGCGTACGCGTTTGCCACTGGGGGCGGCTCAGAAGTGGGCTGGGAAACCATGTTCGATAGGTTGGGCTATCCCCATATCGAAATCGAAGAGCGGCTCGGTTATTACCCCTGGGATGTGGTCAGCGTGAAAGTGCGAGACCACGATTTGAATCAAGTCCCTGGTTTGATGGACGCCTTGGTTCGTCAGTATGGCAGAACCTGCCGTCGATACAGTTTTGACGTGACCACGGCGGCGTACCCGCATATTTCGGTGGCTGAGTTCAGTCACACCCATGAAACCTACAGTGCATCAATAGGATAAGTTATGGCCGTCATTACCCTGGCAGGCGAGCAACTGATCGCCCGAAAACAACACGCCAAGCAACCGTTGGTGATCCGCGAATTTGTGTTGGCCCATGTGCCTAATCTCGACCCGAAGACGCCGCCACGACGCGACCAATCTTTGCCATCAAGTCGTCAGATTGTCTATCGAAGTGCGCCGACGCGCAGTGCCTGCGTGAATGACAATGAGGTGGTGTACTCGCTGATTTTAGACAACACCGTGGGCAACTTTGCCTTCAACTGGCTTGGGCTAGTCAGCGAAGAAGGGGTGTTGGTGTCGGCCAATCACATGGTGGTGCAGTCTAAGCGCAAGAATAACGAACTGACGGGCGAAGAAGGGAACAACCTCACGCGTAACTTCTTGCTGAAGTTCTCGGGCGCTCAAGCCATCACCCAAATCACGGTGACCCCAGAGACGTGGCAGTTTAACTACGAAGCCAAGCTGGATGACATGGACACCTTACTTGCTCAGCTCACCGTCGGACTCATTGAGACCCAAAAGGAGGTGGTTGAACAAAGCCATGAAAATTGGAGGCTCAGTGAGAGCAACCATCTCTTGAATCAACGATTGGACACGCTCTCAGAAGACCTTTTGCAAACCAACGAAAAGCACCTGACCTTGTTTGGGTCAATGCAAAGGTGCCATGAGCATTACGAGCAGCAGCGTATCGAAATGGACGTCACGTTGACGACGTTTTTGATTCAGACCCAAAAGCAAACCCTAGAGCAAGAGTATCAGCTAATGAAATTACGAGAATCGTTAACAAAAATGGAGAGCACGGATGAGTAATGTGGATGTGTTACTAAAGCAAGCGGTGGAGGCGTCTCTGCAACAGACGGCAGCCAGCAAGCAATTGTCGGATGATGTGAAAGGGAAAATGGACCAAGTCAACGCCACGGTGGCCGCTAAAGTGAAGCAATTGGACGCGTGGAAGGAGTCCGCCACGGCCGACAAAATGAAAGGGGTGGCTCGATATAAACACATCATCGATCTGACCGGCATTTCATCGGACTACTTTTTTCCCGTTTGGTGGGTAATGCCAACCAATGAACATGGCGGTGCGGAGATTGATATTACCCGAGGGTATTCGAGAGACCGCCATTTGAGCCCCTTTGGAGAAGGGGTTACCCATCTTGCGGGTCTCCTACTCGAGATAGAAGGAAACAGCTATGGTTGGAGTGGTGACGCTGAATACCTTCAAATTAAGCGCATTTCTCAAACGTATCGTGAGACAGTGAAAAAAGTTGCGTTTCGAATGAGTTGCATTGCTCGCCCTGTTGATGGCTCAAAACCTATGTATATGGGCGTGAAATCTGGAGGTATTGTTGGTTGTCCCGTATTCAGTGGTTGCTATCTGAGAGGCGGTCTGACTTATACAGTAATGACGAATTGGAACACAGATATCCATTTCAGCAAAGAAGTGGGCGAAGCTGAAATAGGTCATTACTCAGGAGTAAGCGGGGAAATTAAGTGGGTGGCGAAGGCATACGCATTAGATGATCCCTTTCTTGGTGAGCGGTATGCAGAGATCCGAAATGCGCATCAACACACCAATCAACACTTGTTTGAACGCAAATCATAAGGGATAGGTCATGATATCAGAATTAACGTTACCCACCGGTGAAGTGCTCATCAACGTGCCAAGTGAACCGTTCATTTTAATGGAGCTTGGACTCACGGAAGAAGAGGCCATGGCTTGTCTCTCTGCCGAGCAAGAGAAACAACTGCTTGAAGAGGTGATGGGCAAACGCAAAGCCGCGTATCGAAGAGAGTCAGACCCATTGTTTATGGAATGGCAATTTGACGGTACCCCAGAGTCTGAAGCGCTTTGGAAACGTAAAGTAGAAGAGATAAAAGCGCGCTACCCTCTACCGAGCGGTGATAATGCGTCTGAGGAGTAGATAACGTTGCTCATTCTTAATGGTGCCCAGCTCCCATTAAAAAACCTGCGCATTGGCGTTCGTCAGCAATTGGCTGGACAAGACATGTCCGGCCAAACTTCGGCGACCGACCAAGCGGAAATGGGCAGCAAGGGTAAAATACTCACGGTAAAAGGGGTGATCCCTTTTACCAAAAGCCAGCTATTAACTCACTTGTTCAGCATGGCGGAAGCGCAAGACAACGATGCGCGCCAAATCTACCGTATTAGTAACCAAACCGCTGAAGCGTTGAAAATTCGCCAGGTGAAATTCCAAGGCGTCGTGCGCGCCGATGAACAAGAAGCTCACCGCCAGTGGAGCGTGTCGTTCGAGCTGGTCGAGCACCTTTCGGTGCCAGAGCGAGTCGAGCAGCGTCAACCGGATAAGCCCGCCGCGCAGCAAAAGGTGCAGGGGGTAAAAACGCGCGTTGAAACCGGACAGACCGAAGACGTGCCGCCCGATACACAAGTGGAACTGACAGGCGTGATGAAAGTGCTAAAAAGCGTGGATAACGCACTGGCGTAAACGAGGGTTAACCATGACCATCAACAATAAGTTTCTTTGCCGTGCGTATGTGGGCAAAGAGAAAACCAAAGTCAAAAGTCACCGCATCGTTTTCAATCACAACACGCCGGGGCGATGTGAGCTGTCGGTAGAAGGAAACCCAGAGCCCAACACGCTCATTGCGATTGATTTAGGATGGGGGGATGACATAACGCGCGTTTTTCTTGGTTACATCGAGCGCGTACAACCTTCTGAAAAAGGGTGGTCAACCGTGT